>CAZSPM010000487.1:0-2187 GCA_964608785.1 uncultured Eubacteriales bacterium | reverse complement strand
TACCAACTGAGCTATTCCCGCTTAAATGGGCAGGGGAGGATTCGAACCTCCGAAGCGTTTCCGCAGCGGGTTTACAGCCCGCCCCATTTGGCCACTTTGGTACCTGCCCGATTTATTGGCCATTCAGTTATCGGGTTGCAATAAATCTTACTTCCTTAACACCATATCTAGCCCTGCTTTCTAAGTATCTATTGCTAACCTAATAATTTAGTGGCTCTCTCTAAAAGCCAGCGAGAGGATTCGAACCCCCGACCCGCTGATTACAAATCAGCTGCTCTACCAACTGAGCTACGCTGGCATAATATTCCATCTATCCGCTCTTTAACAAGTACTTTTATCTGGGGAAAGATGAATAAGAGAAAGGTTTGTTCTCAAGGAATTTTGCTTTCTTTCTCTAACCTGCCTCAGCTAGTTTATCTTCAATTCCGTATAGGGTATTAAAAGATAAAATACATCATTCAGAATGCTACATTAATTTCGCCTTTTTGTCAAGAGACTATTTCATTAAAATCAGAGGGGTCGCATCTCAACATTTGACATTTTTCTTTATTCTCTCATACTAATTTCTGCTAAATGTCATTTTTAAAATGTCAAATGTTGAGATGCGACCCCGTTTATCTAAAAAAATTTTCAAAGCTTGCTTCAATCAATTGACAAGATAAAGGGTTGCTGTTATTCTTGTACCTCATTTTTTGCTTCAAGGATTTTCCCGATGATTGAACGATATACTCTCCCTGGAATGGGTGCCATCTGGACCGAAAAAAACAGATTCCAAAAATGGCTTAAAGTAGAGTTGGCTGTCTGTGAGGCCTGGAGTGAATTAGGAGAAATTCCCCCCAAGGCTTTTCAACAGATTAAGAAAAAGGCCTCTTTTTCTGTAAAAAGAATTGATGAGATCGAAAAAATTGTTAAGCACGACATGATCGCCTTCCTCACTTCAGTGGCTGAAAAAGTGGGAAAGGATGCGCGGTATATTCATCTTGGCTTGACCTCTTATGATATTGTCGATACAGCCCTTTCCCTCCTCATCAAGGAATCTCTTGAAAAAATCCGGGAAGATCTTCTCTCTATCAAAGAGGTTCTCAAGGAAGAAGCCATATGTCATAAAAAAACAGTAATGATGGGAAGAACTCATGGGGTCCACGCTGAACCCATCACTTTTGGAGTCAAACTCCTTGTCTGGTATGAAGAGATCAAGCGCCATCTCCAGAGAATAGCCTATGCCCTTGATGTCATAAGCTACGGCAGAATTTCAGGTTCGGTAGGAACTTATGGCCATCTCGATCCCAGGGTCGAGATTTATGCCTTGAAAAAATTAGGCCTTAAACCAGCAAAAGTCTCTAGCCAGATCCTTCAGCGCGATAGACATGCTGAAGTTCTCTCGGCATTAGCCCTCATATCATCTTCGTTGGATAAATTTGCCGTTGAAATCCGCCACCTTCAAAAATCTGAGTGCCTCGAGCTTGAAGAGCCTTTCACAAAAGGACAAAAGGGTTCATCATCTATGCCACACAAGAAAAATCCTGTTCGTTCAGAAAGAATATCCGGTCTCGCTCGTCTTGTCCGTTCCAATCTCAGTGTCGCCTTGGAAAACATACCGCTCTGGCACGAAAGAGATATATCACACTCATCAGCCGAAAGAGTTATCTTCCCTGATTCTTTTATCCTCACTGATTATCTACTGCATGAGACAACAAATATCATAAAGAACTGGAACGTCTATCCAGAAAGGATGAGAGAAAACATAGATCTCAGTCGAGGTCTCACCTTTTCCCAAAGAGTTCTCCTAGCACTGACAAAAAAAGATATATCCCGTGAGAAAGCCTTTAAAATCGTCCAGAGGAACAGTCTAAAAGCTTGGAGGGAACAGCTTGACTTCAAAAAACTCATACAATCAGACCAGGATGTTAGAAAAATATTGACCAGAGGGGAAATCAATGATTGTTTTTCTCTCGAGCCTTACCTAGAAAAAATAGATTACATTTTTAAAAGAGTATTCTCCGATGAAGATTAGAATCCTTGTTTCTTACAAAGATAGTGTTTTAGATCCTCAGGGACAAACTGTCAAACACGCCCTGCATACCTTAGGCTATGATTTCATAAAGGATGTCAGGCAGGGCAAAGTCTTTGAGCTTGAACTGGATGGCATTTCTCAGGAAGAAGCAGAAAAGATTATTCCTGAGATTT
>CAZSPM010000486.1:0-2189 GCA_964608785.1 uncultured Eubacteriales bacterium | reverse complement strand
GAGGAGTCTAGAAAAAAAGACCCGCAATACCAGTACAACATGGGCCTTTTCTATCTGAATGAGGGTAATATTAATGAGGCGATCAAGTACTTCAACAAGGCGCTCTCCCTCAGCCCTCGCTATGATCTCGCTCTGAACTCACTAGGGATGGCCTATCTGATGAGCGCAAAATTTCAAGAGGCTGTGAAATATTTCCAAAAATGCTTGGAGGTTAATCCATCTCAAACCGAAGCACGCAACAACCTGGGAGTTGTTTACCAAGAAATGGGGTTCATCGACAAGGCCGAACAAGAGTTCAGGACAGCTCTTGCAGACGAAAAATACAAATCAAGAGATCTTGCTTATTTCAATCTGGCCCGATTATATGTGCTGAGAGACAGGCACCAAGAGGCCCTTGACTATATAGAAAAAGCACTTGGATTAAACAACCGCAGCGTTCCGGCTCTAAATCTCAGAGGTATAATATACGAGAAGCTTGAGAATTTATCTGAAGCCATCAATAGTTACAGGCAAGCCATCAAATATATGCCCAATGATATTGATCTCAACTTCAATCTGGCTGTAGCCTATTTTAAGAACAGCCAGTTCATCGAAGCCAAGGCGATCTTCGAAAAGATTTATCCCCAAGCCACCGACCCTGAAATGAAGAAAAAAATCACAGAATACTTAAATATAATAAATCGATAATATTAGTCCACCATTAGAGACCCAGGTTTTGCAGCATAGTACAAGCGAAAATTCTAGAAAGATAAAGCGGAGGCTAAGTGGGGAGAAAACCGTTTGAAGGTTGAGCGGGCATGGAGGGATCTGACTTTTATTTGGTTCCAACGGGGTCAGGCTTTCATAACTTGTTTTTTTTGGGGTCAGGCTTTGTCCTCATGATGAAAAACGGTCTACATCCTGCCACTAACCATCTCTTCACGATAAAGCCTGACCCCGTTGGAACAAGTTATGAAAGCCTGACCCCAATGCTACAAATTATTAAAGTCAGATCCCTCAGATACCTGAAACCGAGCAGGCTTTGCCTCGCTGGGGCAAAGCTTGCGTGTTTTCGAATTACTAAGCCGGAGCGCATCTGATTGGGAGCCAAGCTATCTCCCCTGACCTTACAGCCTTATAGGTTTTGGGATATAGCGCAAGCGACCATTGAAGATTTAGCCTTCAGAATTCGCTTTTAGAGGGCAAACAGTGGGGACGTTCCCTTTGTTTGCCGAGTATGTCTGAACGTAGTGAGTTACGCAGCCGCCGAAAAGAGCGAATGGAGAATGGCGTTAAAAATCTGAGTGGGAGCCAAGCTATCTCCCAAAACCTATGTTCCTTCTTGCCAACCCTCTAAGTATTCTTTTTGTTCTGCAGTGAGCTTATCGATCTTCACTCCTAAAGATTTCAACTTTAGACACGCAATCTCTTCATCAATCTCCCTTGGAACAGGATAGACTTTTTTCTGGAGGGTTTTTCCTTCCCGGAGAAGATGGAGGACGCTCATAGCCTGATTGGCAAAACTCATATCCATGACAGTAGCAGGATGCCCCTCTGCCGCGGCCAAGTTAATCAGTCGGCCTTCTCCCAATAGATAGATCTTTTTCCCTTTTTTTAATGTATACTCTTCAACAAAATCTCTGATCTCTCTTTTTCTTTGAGAAAGGCTCTCTAAAGCAGGAATATCGATCTCGACATTGAAGTGGCCAGAATTGGCAACCACGGCTCCATCTTTCATCCGTATGAAGTGGTCCTTGGTAATAACATTTTTATCTCCGGTTGTGGTAACGAAAACGTCACCAATTTTGGCGGCCTCGCTCAGAGACATAACCTGAAAGCCGTCCATTACCGCTTCTAGCGCCCTGAGAGAATCCACCTCGCAGATAACCACTTTCGCGCCTGATCCTTCTGCTCTCATAGCAACTCCCCTTCCACACCATCCATATCCGACCACAACAAAATTCAGCCCCGCTAGAAGAATATTTGTGGCGCGCAGGATACCATCTATCGTGCTCTGTCCGGTTCCATAGCGATTGTCAAATAAGTGCTTGGTGTTAGCATCATTGACAGCAATAATTGGATAAAGAAGAACCTTTTTCGTGGCCATGCTTTTCAGTCGAATCACGCCCGTGGTTGTTTCTTCTGTACCTCCTATCATAGTCTCAAGGAGTTTCTTTCTTTTTGAGTGAATAGTGCATACAAGATCAGCC
>CAZSPM010000485.1:0-2193 GCA_964608785.1 uncultured Eubacteriales bacterium | reverse complement strand
GAGTTTTTCTGCTCGATTTGTGAGAGGAAACATAACCTCTGAAATCCAAGGTTGATTAAGATGAGCTGGTGGGAAAACGACTTTCTAAAAGTTAAAAATCAAAAGCTCTACCTTGACGAAAAAGAAGCCACAAAAGTGGCTGAAGAATGTGGGACTCCGGTATTTATCTATAGTAAGAAGCAGATTCTCTCAAACTTCAAATGGCTTATCCGAACATTCTCCGATAATAGTTCCCTGGATATCAGGATATACTATGCGATGAAGGCCAATCCCAATCAAGAAATTTTGAGAGTTCTCAGAGAAAATGGGGCTTTCATAGACGCCGTCTCCCCTGGAGAAGTCGACAAAGCTCTTCGAGCTGGATTTTCAAGAAATAAAATTCTTTACACGGGCACAAGTGTCAGCCAAGAGGACCTTTATCAGGTGTTCAAGCAAGAAGGCACAATCGTCAATATAGATGCTGAAGAACAATTAGAGATAATGAAAGAAATCAGGGATAGATGGTTTAAAACTAAAAAGATTCTTGTTTCCGTAAGATGGAATCCAGGAATTGGAATAGGATTTTCGCCAAAAACTGTTACAGCGGGAATAAAATCAGACAGTGGATTGCCGATTAAATTCGGAGTGGAGGAAAGGAGAGTAATCCCTGTTTTCAAGAAAGCAATAAGCTGTGGTTTTGTTCCCATCGGTCTACATCAGCACCTGGGGTCTGGCTGGGCACGAGAGGATTTTAAAAAAGTCAAATGTGCCGTTGATAAGATGATTCAAATGGCTGTGAAAGTGGAAAGAGACGGATTTAACCTTGAGTTTCTCGATTTTGGCGGCGGGTTTGGCCCGCAATACCATCCAGGTCAGGAAATTTTTCCAGTACAAAAATATGCAGAATATATCTGCAGGAAAATAGAAAAATCTGACCTCCAGATCAAAACAATCGCCATAGAGCCTGGAAAATATATCGTGGGAGACGCAGGTATCTTGCTCGTAAAAGTTGAATATCTGAAGAGAAGCTATGGCAATCGATTTGCCTGCGTGAACGCAGGAACCTTCAATACCGTCCCTAGACCCGCAATCTACGTGGAAGCCAACCATCACATCATTAGCTGTTCGGAAGTCACCTCAAAAAAGAAAGTTAAAATAACCGTCGCCGGAAACCTGTGTGAATCGGGCGATATTTTCGGAAATGAAATCGAAATGCCCTTACCGAAGAGAGGGGATATTCTTGCTGTTTTATGTGCTGGCGCTTATTGCAGAAGCATGGCTTCTCACTTTAACTTGAGAGACATACCAAAAGAAATTATTATTTAAATCGATTCAGATGAGCAATTTTTTCAAAAGAAAATCGTTCCGGTCTCTCTTTTTCCCACTCAACTTGCTTTTCTGAAAGAACAGGATTGATCGTCTCAGAATGTTCGCCAATCATAATCAGGGTGATGACTTTATATTCAACTGGAATCTCAAGAATTTCTTTTATTTTTCTCGGGCTGAAGCCAGCTATAGGATGCGCCACTAGGCCTAACTCTGTCGCTCTTAGCAAAAGAAAAGCTACAGTGAGCCCGCAATCGAATTGATGATACTCTCTGTCTTTAATAATACAATCATCCTCACTTTTGCTGAAAACAACCACGATCATAGATGCAGAATGAGCCCATTCATTCCCCTTTGATAATGCAGGATGCAAATTCTTTAGGGCTTCAGGTTCGTGAACAAAAATAAATCGACTGGGCTGATTATTAAAGCATGAAGGAGCAAGCCCGGCACATCGGGCCAAATCTCTAATCAATTCTTCTGTTATTTTGACCGGCTTCAAAGAGCGATAAGCTCTTCTCTCATTTATAGCTTTAATAACGTCCAATGAAACCCCCTTAAAATTTTTTTCGCAATATTCTTCATATCAAAAATTTTTCCTCATTATTTCAGTTTAATCTGAAATATTCAAGTTCAAAGGGGCCATCAAAGGGGCCAGGCTTGAATAACTTGTCATGCCCATGCAAACGGGAATCCAGAGTACAGTAGAATATCGTCATTCCCGCAAAAGCAGGAATCCAGAGTACAGCAGTATATCGTCATTCCCGTGCAAACGGGAATCCAGAGTACAGTAGAATATCGTCATTCCCGTGCAAACGGGAATCCAGGCTTGTTCCCGCAGAAGCGGGAATCCAGGCTTTGTTCCGCAGAAGGGGGGATCCCGGTAAG
>CAZSPM010000484.1:0-2196 GCA_964608785.1 uncultured Eubacteriales bacterium | reverse complement strand
CCAAACGCCTTAATCCATCGTAATGACTCTTCCGATATCGTTCAGGTATAACCAGGGAAACGGACCTATCCATAACCTCCTCGGTAGAATAACCGAAAATATCCTCAGCTGCCGGGTTCCAGAAAACTACATTCCCGAGACTGTTGACCGATATGATGGCATCCGTAGCAGTTTCCATGACAGAACGAAACTTCTCTTCACTCTCTAAAATAACTGCATCGGCCATCTTTTTTTCCGTTATATCCAGGAGGAGGCCGTCAACATAGATAAAAGTCCCTTCATCGTCATAAATAAGCTGTCTTCTATCCTCCAGCCAGCAGTAAGTTCCATCTTTTTTGATAAATCTGTACTCTGTACTTAACACACCTTTTTTTTGGCGGACAGCTTCTCGAAACTTGCTCTTCAACGTAACGATGTCATCAGGATGAATTGCATTACTCCAATTCAGTTCGCCCTTTGTAACCTCCTCGGGCTTGTACCCGGTGATACGCTCCAGGTCTGCCCCAATGATAGTTATCGACCAATCAGGAAGGCCACGATAGACGATGCCGGGGACGTTGTTCATCAGAGAAAAGAGGCTTCTGGACAAGTCTTCCTTTTCCTCAGATACAATATTAAGATCTTCTTCCGCTTTCTTGCGTTCCAGGTACAAAGAGATCTCATCAGAGATAATTTGAACGGTCTTTACAAGCTCATCGTCAATATCCCTTCTCTCAGTATCAGCAAGGGAAAAAGCTCCAAGAACATTCTCCTGTACTTTCATCGGCACACAAATAAAAGTTGTAACTCCTAACTTCCTCAACTCCCTAAACCTGTACTCGGGTCTCCTTCCTGCATTAGTCTCAACAATCGCATTTTTTGTTTTAACTACCTTACCAGATATTGTTTCACCAACCGGTACACGCAGGGGGCCGGATTTCCGCATCGGAATTCCGGTTGTACTCACGAAAACCATCTCCTGTGTTTCCCTGTCATAAAGTTCAATTGCAACCATGGGATATCTCAAACGCTCAGAAAGTAGTTCGGGAAGTTTCTTGTAGATCACACCTGAGCTTTCTTCCTTCAAGAACAGCTGAGAAATTTCATAGATAGTATCTCTTTCTTCTTTAACCCTTTTTTGTTCGGAATCTATCCCTTCCAGCTCCTCTACCCTCTGGCGCATCGATTTTAATTCATCTAACAGCTTCTTCTTCGTCATACCTTCATACTTCATCTTGCGTGCTCTCTATTTAATGGTCTCAGTCCTACATAAATTATGGTTCAAAGTTTAAACAGTAAGTGATAAAACAATAATAACATAACATTAACAGGAGTTTTGAGTACACCTGAAAGTTGTTCCCTCGCTAACAGTCCCATACTCCCCGATCCTTCATATATTCGATCTTTGCATTAAAATTCACTATAATAGGGGGAAACCGAGGAGGGAATATGGAACAACAATATGAAAAGGGACTGTTATTCCCGGTAATTCTGATATTTCTATTCGCTCTATCCACCTCCCCAGGCGATCTCTTAGCGGAAGTGTCTCTTACCGATGACCCTTCGTTCGGCCCCGGTTCGATAATCCGCGACCTCGACAATGGATTGGACTGGCTCAGGCTCGAAGAGACAGCAGCATACTCTTACAACAGTACCGTTAAGGAGCTCTTTAAAGGAGGCAGATTCGAAGGATGGAGAGTCGCCTCGAAAAGGGACCTCTTACAGTTAGGAAAATCCGCTAATGTGTCGCATTCATCCCGGGACTTGACCGTGAGGAAAAGCGCGGCCCAGTTGCGAGATTGGTTATGCAACAGTTGCGCAAAGGGAACAGGCAATTATAAAACTATCAAGGGTGCAATCAGTGACATAATGACCACTGCAACCGGCAGCGGGGGACACCGTCTCTTCAGCATCGGAACACGCAACACGAAAGTTCCCGAAGGATGGGTGGAAACATCTGTATTCATGACATCTGGCTACGTTACTTCGGCCGATGATACTTCGCACAGGATCTTCCTGGTTCGCAGCACTCCTCCCCCCAACATCTCAATAAAGGCTCCGAAACGCAAACTCTACAGGAGAAAGACAAAACCACCTCTAGAGATTCCCCCGCGAAGATGATGAGGCGGTTATTCAAGGTTATTTGCCCGCACGTACCTGACCGGGAATCCGAAGCGGTTCACACAGAACTCCACGGGATCCTTGAATCCATGATTA
>CAZSPM010000483.1:0-2207 GCA_964608785.1 uncultured Eubacteriales bacterium | reverse complement strand
CAATAACAATCTCTTCTGAACGATCTCCGCTGCCCTTAAATGCCCCCTGTGTATAGGGTTGAAGGTGCCTCCAAAGAGTCCTATTTTCTCTTTCTTCATCAAGCTAAGCTGCTTTTCCTTTCATACGGTCCAAGGTCCCAGAAATCAGAGAAACCAACTCTTGAAGCCCTTCCCCTTTTAAGGCAGAAATGGCGAAAAAAGGAAGCTTTTTCTTCTGTGCCAAGTTTTTCACTCCCTCCAATCTCTCTTGCTTCTCTCCAAGAAGGTCAATTTTATTCGCTGTTAAAATTTGATGTCTTTTCGCCAGCTGAGGATTGAAAGCTTCTATTTCCTTCATAACAGCATGAAAATCTTCGACTGGCTCTCTCTCCGAATACGGTGAAATATCAATGAGGTGAACCAGTATTTTTGTCCTCTCCACATGCTTCAGGAATTTTATCCCCAGTCCATGGCCTAGGTGAGCTCCCTCTATTAGACCGGGGATATCTGCGACAACAAAGCTCTTGAATTCATCCAGATCTACAACACCTAAATTGGGAATAAGAGTTGTGAAGGGATAGTCTGCAATAAGTGGCTTGGCTGCTGAAATCTTAGATATCAATGTGGACTTCCCTGCATTAGGAAATCCAATAATCCCCACATCAGCTAGAAGCTTGAGTTCCAGGGTAAAATCTTTTTCTTCTCCGTCCTTACCTTCTTCGAACTTCCGGGGGGCTTGATGAGTGGGAGAGGCAAAAGAAGCATTTCCTCTGCCTCCTTTTCCTCCCTTAACAGCCAGAAACTTCTCTTCTGGCTGGAGTAAATCATATAGAATTTCCTCCTTATTCTCTTCTCTGACAACAGTCCCCACAGGAACCTTGAGGAATAGATCGTTGCCCTTTTTTCCCTGGCGATTCCCTCCCTCACCGTGAGCACCTCTTTTAGCCTTATTTATGGGATGAAATCGAAAGTATGCGAGAGAATTGATGTTTTGATCGGAGACTAAATAGATACTTCCTCCATCGCCTCCCCGGCCGCCATCAGGTCCACCTCGGGGAACTCCTCTCTCTCTTCGGAAGCTTACGCAGCCGTTGCCTCCCTTACCTGAGCAGAGGATTACCTTGACCTGATCAACAAACATGTTTAACGGAGCTCAGACCTCCTAGGAAGGGATGACGGAGACAAATTTTCGCCTTTTCCCCTTACATTCAAAACGGACTATTCCAGTAATTTTGGCGAAAAGGGTATCGTCTTTTCCTTTTCCAACGTTTAATCCCGGCTTGAATGGCGTTCCTCTTTGACGCACAATGATCGAACCAGCAGTCACAAATTGTCCTGTTGAGCGTTTTACTCCCAGCCTCTTGGATCGACTATCCCTTCCATTTCGCGCACTTCCTCCAGATTTCTTATGCGCCATTCTATTTCTCCTTTCTAACCGATGATTTCTTGGGCTTTGATGGTGTTTTGGCTACGGTTTTCTCTTTTGTGGCAGTTTTTTCTTTAGCTTTTTTAGGCGCTTCTTTTTTTTCTGCTTTAGCCATTTCTTTTTTCTTGGGCTTTTCTTCTTTTACTTCTTTGGCCTTTACTTCGCGCTTCGGTTCCGCCTTTTTCGGAGCCGGCTTCATCGCGGCTTTTTCAACGACTCGAGAGGGTTTTTTCTTAGGAGCGGCTTTTGCCGAAGGAATGATCTCTTCAATCTTTATCCGAGTAAGCTCCTGACGATGTCCTCTTTTTCTTTTGTACTGCTTTCTTCTCTTTTTCTTGAAAACAATAACCTTCTTATCTTTAAAATTCTCAATGACCCCTGCCTTTACCTGGGCATCCTCAATAAATGGAGTCCCGATGAGAGTCTTCCCGTTATCCTCGATGAGAAGAACCTGATCAAAAGTTACCTTCTGGTCTTCCTCTACTATGAGTTTTTCAATATGGAGAATATCCCCCACTTGAACCTTGTACTGTTTTCCACCTGTTTTAATGACCGCAAACATCTTTTCTACCTTAAGATTAATTTATTTACGAGATGAAGGATTCTAAATTTAACATATGGCTATTTTTATGTCAATAAGAATACGGGGTCAGAGTTGAATAACTTTATTCAAGCCTGACCCCATTGACAAATAAAGATCTTTTCTCTACCTTAATATAGCTTTCTCGAAAAAGAGTTTAGATTTTTGGGCGGTTAGCTCAGCGGTAGAGTACCGGTCTTACAAGCCGGGTGTCACTGGTTC
>CAZSPM010000482.1:0-2209 GCA_964608785.1 uncultured Eubacteriales bacterium | reverse complement strand
AATTAAAATGCGTTATATCGGGACAACATCAGAGATAATCCGCACATTCCGCTAATAGTCATCACGGATTTTCAAGTATTTAATAAATCAGTTCCTATAGGAGAAACAGAAGACGGCCACTCGATTCTGGAGAGATCGATCACGGAAACCAGGGCTATTGAACTTTCATACAAGGATCGGGTTTTTTCTTTCGAGTTTGCAGCGCTACATTATGGTTCCCCTGAGAAGTGCCGATATGCTTATATGATGGAAGGATTTGAGAAAGACTGGAACTATGTGGGCAACAGGCGCTTTGCCACCTATACGAATCTCTCTCCGGGAAACTATGTCTTTAGAGTCAAAGGCTCGAACAATGATGGGGTCTGGAATGAAGAGGGCACATCCCTAAGAATAAAAGTGACTCCTCCTTTTTGGGGCACGTGGTGGTTTATGACACTGGGCATTCTTGTCGGAATGGCCTGTATCTATGGGCTCCATCGATACCGGATGAAGCTTTTATATCATCGTGCTAAGACTCTTGAACAGAAAGTGAAGGACCGCACGTCTGATTTAACTTTGACAAACAAAAAACTTAAACAAGAAATCGTTGAGCGAGAGGAGGCTGAAAAGGCACTGCGGGAAAGCGAAGAGAAGCTGCGGAACTTGTTTGAGTATGCTTCTGATGGAATTTTTGCCATGGATTTGAATGGCGTATACACACAGGTCAACGAGCAAACAATGAAAATGCATGGGTTGAACTCGAGAGATGAGATCATAGGGAGAAGCGGATTTGATTTCATTGCCCATGCAGATGTAAAGAAAGCTAAGAATAGCTTGAAGGATTTATTAGCAAAAGGGGCGATTATCAGTCAAGAACTTAAAGCTCTGAGAGCGGACGGTACTGAATTTCAGGTAGAAGTGAGCGGATCGTTGCTTAAGGATGATTCCGGCAATCCGGTGGGTATAATCGGGATTTCCAGAGACATCACGGAGCGAAAACGTGCGGAAGAAGCGTTGCGGGAATCAGAGGAAAAATTCAGGTCTCTAGCAGAGCATTCGCCGAACATGGTTTTTATTAATAAAAAGGGCAGGGTAGTATATGCAAACCAGAAATGCGAAGAGATTATGGGATACAGTAGAGATGAATTCTATTCCCATGATTTTGACTTCTTCTGCTTGATCGCTCCTGAATCAGTTGAACGGATAAAATCAAGTTTTGGCAAACACATGAAGGGCAAAGAGGTAAAACCAATTGAATACACAATTCTCACTAAAGACAAAGAAAGAATTGAGTCAATACTGACAACAAAATTGGTAGACTACGAGGGAGAGAAGGCCATACTCGGAGTTATCACAGATATTTCTGAGTGGAAGCGTGCAGAGCAGAGGATAAAGGATTCGCTTAAAGAGAAGGAAGTGATGCTTCAGGAAATCCACCATCGAGTGAAAAACAACCTGCAGATCATCTCCAGTCTGCTTAAGCTTCAGTCTAGATATATCAAGGATGAAAATGTAATCGAGTTGTTTAAGGAGAGCCAGACTCGCATCAAATCGATGGCGCTGATCCACAATAAATTGTATCAATCCAAAGACATGGCCAAGGTTGACTTTGCTGACTACATCCAAAGCCTATCTACAGATCTATTCCACTCTTATAGGATCAGTTCCAGCTTAGTCAGGCTAAAAGTCAATGCTGAAGATGTATTTCTGGATATTAATTCTGCCATTCCGTGTGGCTTGATAATTAGCGAGCTGATTTCGAATGCTCTGAAACATGCCTTTCCGGATGGGAGAAGAGGCAAAATCGTCATTGATTTTCGTCCGAATAAAGACAATGGATATAGCTTAACAGTTGAGGATAATGGTGTCGGATTTCCGGAAGGTTTGGATTTCCGGAATACAGAGTCATTGGGAATGCGGCTGGTTTGCATTTTGACCGAACAGCTTCAAGGTACTGTGGAGTTAGACCAAAAAACTGGTACCAAGTTTGAAATTAGATTTTAAAGATTTCCGCGCTGCGCCCGCAATGACAAGGTGGGTTTGATAAATCAAACCTCTACATCAGCAATGACATTTGATTATTTACCACAATTATTTTGTCCTTGACTACGAGTTTTCCGTTTTTTATGACATGCTTTACGGGATTAATGCCCAAGTGGTAGACAAGGGAAGGATAATTGGGAGCCTCGCAAAGGATGAGATCCATCTTTTTCCCAACTTCAAGGCTTCC
>CAZSPM010000481.1:0-2212 GCA_964608785.1 uncultured Eubacteriales bacterium | reverse complement strand
TAATCTTGCCTTCAGACAGAGTGCAGATGACTTCTACCACAGCATAAACAATCTTAAAGAATCAAAGATCGCTGTTGATTTTTCTACGGTAACATTCATGACAAGCTCCTTTGCACACCAGTATCTTCTGAACAAAAAGAAGAGCGAAAAGGAAATCTCCGAGTGTAACATACCTTCAAATATACAGCAGATGTTTGAAGTTGTTGAAAAGAGGAAAAATAAACAAAAAAAGATCAGCAATATCCCCCCACCGGTTTTGGAAGTAGCAGTATAGGGAGCTTATAAAAATTTACCCCCTCAAATTTTTAATCTTTCTCATTCTCTCTATTTTTTCTTTCACACACTCACTGCGAAAAATTTCAGGTGCAGAATTGATTCGATCGTCCTGTGAATCTATGTAGGTATCCTTTATAAAAGAGGGAAGTTACCTACATAGTTTAAGAAATATAGAGTTAGAAGAGGGGGCAACGGCCAAATAAGAAGATTAAAATATAACTGCCATGTAGATTATAAAGAGCAGGAAATGATTATGAGAACATTCTTAGTATCTATTCAGCGGGAAGAAAAATTCTTCGTGGCAAGATGCCCAGAGCTAGGTGTGACCAGCCAGGGAAAGACCATTGAAGAAGCCAGGAAAAACATCAAAGAAGCAATAGAACTATATATAGAGAGCTTTGGAGTGGAGGACCTGCCAGATACCTCTGAGTCCTTCTGGACAACCGTTGAAATAGTTCATGCCTAAGCTGCCAGTCCTCTCAGGCAAGAAACTATTGACCGTGCTCAGGAAAGCTGGGTTCGTTGAAGTGCGGCAGAAAGGCAGCCACATCTCCATGGAAAAAGTCACTCCAGAAAAGACCTATCGAACCGTTGTTCCACTTCACAAAGAACTGGCAAAAGGCACTCTAATCGACATACTCCACCAAACCGGCTTAAGCAAAAAAGACCTACTCGAAATACTAAAGTGAACCAACCACCCCATTTGTTATTTAAATTTAATCATAATTCTGTGCATAATGGGTTTGATGGAAATGCGCTGGTATCAGCAAAAAAGATTTCCTATATTATTTTATAATACGGAGCAGTGATAATCATGACCCTTACCTCTTCAAAACCTTAATAAGCCCATTCGGCCTTTTCATTTAATCACTATGTTCGAGGTTTTCAGGAAAGAAGCGGCCGCCATCCTTAGGAAGGTCCTAGTTGAGATTGGTGTGACGGCAGAGCCAGAGTTCTCCGTCCCGGTGGTTGAGAAGTTCGGGGACCTGTCCTCAAACATCTGTTTCCAGCTGGCATCGGAGCTAAGGAAATCTCCTGTTGAGATCGCGGTGCTTCTGGCTTCCAAGGCACGACCCACCGGGCTCGTGAGAGAAGTCAAAGCCCAAGGCGGCTACATCAATTTTTACATTGATTACATTCCTTTTGCAGAGCAGCTGATAGAGCGTGCTAAGCCTGATTACGGTAAAGGGGGAAAAAAGAGCGAGCACATCATTATCGAGCATACCTCGGCCAACCCTGACGGACCGCTCCATATCGGACACTTGAGGAATGCAGTGATAGGCGACACACTCGCAAGGATACTCCGTTTCAACGGCTATGAGGTCTCGGTCCACTACTACCTCAATGACATGGGCAAGCAGACCGCAAAGGTGGTGTGGGGCAGGAGAAGGCTCAAGATTGGTGATGGGAAAAAAGACCTTGCCACAGCCAGAGTGTATATCGAGGCCAACAAATTAATCGAGGAGCAGGGGCTTGATGAAGAGGTTTCAAAGGTTCTCAGTCTCTATGAGAAAGGGGACAAAGAGACGGTGGATGAGTTCAGGCGGGCGGTTGAGTTCTGCCTGGAGGGGATTAAGGAAACCCTTTGGCGGTTGGGGATACACCACGATCGCTTTATCTGGGAGAGCACTTTTGTAAGGGACGGCTCAGTGAGCCGGATAATCGATAAGCTCTCTAAAACCAAAATTGCCAGAGAGGATGAGGGTGCGCTTGTCCTTGACCTCTCGGAACATGGGATTGAGAAGGAGCTTGTGGTCAGAAGAAGTGATGGGACCTCACTCTATATTGCAAGGGATCTCGCCCACCACGCATGGAAGTTGAAACAGGGGATCGGGATAAATGTCTGGGGAGCGGACCACACGCTTGTGTCAAAGCACCTCAGCCTGCCATGTGCGCTACTTGGAATCGATGTGGCGCAGATCATAGTGAGCCTTTT
>CAZSPM010000480.1:0-2216 GCA_964608785.1 uncultured Eubacteriales bacterium | reverse complement strand
GAATGATTCTGTGCAGTGTGCAGACTCTGTGTGCAGGCCAATAACATTGTGATTTTCACAATCATAGCGTTCTTTTCCCTGAATCCCCGAGTCACTGATCTCTTTCGGGATATTTTTTGTAGGCATTAAAATATTCAGCAGCATAAAAACTGAAATTATAATAGGCCTGACTGTCTTCATCTCTTTCAATAACTCCTTTACAGGCCCTGCTTGTTGTTTGTGTATTTTGTAATGAGCATATTGCGGAGTTCCTTATACATCTTGACGATTTTTTCCATATTTTTCTTTGTATAATTAGTCAGAAATTTTTTAGCCTGTTTTGGATTCTTCTTATACAATTCGAGGGCCTTTTTGTCGATAGTCGGAATATTATCGAAGAAGCTGCTTTCCAGAGGGTCACGGACTGCGCGCAGATCCATAATGGCTTCCTGCCACTTTAAGTAAAGAAGGTTATCCACGAAATCTATTGCCCACCGGGCCGAGTCTTCGCTGAAATTATCCGGATCATATGTCTTATAAAAGAGAGAGGTCTCTTGGACTCCTGCGTATATAGGAACGTAGGTACTGATATGTTGATTGTCAAGGTAAAACCAGTAAATCCCTCCTATCGGAGCAGGCAGCCAGTCCCTCAATTGGGCAACCATTCCATACCCTCCCCGGGAGACCATCCGCCGCCAGGTTATATCCAGTAATTCTCTCATATCCTCAATTGAGAGTGGTGTGGCTCGCGGACTGTTCACCATGCCGCCCTTTCCGTCAGGAACAAACCAGTCAACATCGGCAGTCATGTCGTAGATTGTTCCCTCAAAGACAGACCTCTGGAAGGCAATAACATCCTGTACTGACAGCTTTCTTTCCGGTTTGACGGAAAAGGGGTAGTGAGAAATGGATTCAAGATACTGATGGTATGCATTGTATCCGCTGTAAGGCGATGTGAGTTTTTTTCGGGGCCATTCCTTAAAATTGGGAGCAAATGTGGTGTAGAAGAGCCAAAATCTATTCATGGCCCATTCTCTCGGTATGGGCGAATAGGCTTCTTGCCAGTTAAAGGGTCTGGCGCTTTTCGGGTCATACCAGCCGTGATCGATGGCGACCTGCATATAGTTCTTCGAGGCCATGAAGCAATCCGGATTGCTGAGGTCGATTTCCTTGATAATGCTCCAATTGGGCACAACAGTGATATGATCATCCGGGACTCTTTGTGCGGCCCAAATTGCACCGAGCTTTCTACTTTCCGGAGTCCAATCTATACCGACACTAAAAACCTCCAAGACCCAGGCTTCCTTGGTATCCGCTATACAGAGAGCCTCGGATTCAGGGCCGCAGGAAGGTAAAAAGCCGTATTTCTCGACGAGAGATGTGATCAATTTAATCGCTTCTCTTGCCGTTTTACATCGTTGAAGCGCAAACAATTGAGCCTGTTCAATAGTCATTATCTGTTTGCCCGAACTGATGTCCACTTTCAGTTCATCCCTCTGACTGAGAGTGCTCTCTCCTATGGCCAATTGATGCTCGTTCATCTGGGGATATCCCGTGTGGAAATAGGCATGTGTTTTTTCCGCTTGAGGGATATACCCGATGATTTTGCCGTACTCATGAAGCGGTTTTTTTACATCTTGAAGGCCATAATAAACAGGTGCCTTAGTACCCTTCTTAAAAGTCTGGGCAGGAACCACATGGACTCGACATTCAGGGCAACAGCCTGTGTGGGATGTTATCACCGACCCATCTATCGAGGCGTCTTTCCCAACGATTATGTCTGTACAAAAGTTTGTTGAAGGCTGTTTTTCATCATAGCCGGAGACACTGAAAAACATGAAGATAATAGCGAATACACCAGCGACTAAGATTAGCCTCTCAATTTTCATTGGTTTTTTCCTCCTTCTTATTTAATAATCCCGGCGCTTCTCCCAATTGGGTGTAAATATTAATACCTGTTTTACAAATTCATTCCTGTTTTCAAAATGTCATTCCTGCGGAAGCACTAAACCAGGCTTGTCCCTGTTTTCAAAATGTCATTCCTGCGGAAGCACTAAACCAGGCTTGTCCCTGCTTTCAAAATGTCATTCCTGCGGAAGCAGGAAACCAGGCTTGTTCCCGCTTTCAAAATGTCATTCCTGCGGAAGCAGGAAACCAGGCTTGTTCCCGCTGAAGCGGGAAACCAGAAATATGAAAGACTCTTATCCAGATAGGTCTAGATTCCTGCTTCCGCAGGA
>CAZSPM010000479.1:0-2218 GCA_964608785.1 uncultured Eubacteriales bacterium | reverse complement strand
TAAGTCTTTTTAAAACTGATTGGAGCATTTCATCCAAAACTCTCGGCGAAAATTCATAATCATGAAGCTCGAGTACATGGAGTAGGGTTAGCGCAGAATCGAAACCCTTAGCCAGCTTCCAAGCAAAATCCCTCTCTATTTCTTCTTGCTCTTCAAAATCAGTGGGAACAAGAATTTTCTTGAACTGAGGCTTTCCAGTTTTCTTTTTGGTCATTAGGATGGGAACAGAGGAAGTCCTTAACACCTGATTGGCAACGCTCCCGATAAAAAGTTTCTCTATAGCTGACATTCCCCGTCTTCCTATCACTATCAAATCCACCTTTTCTTCTTCAGCAGTCTCTATGATCTTCTTTGCAGCAGTGCCCTCTTTGACTATTATTTTTAAAGGTATTTTTTTTGCCTTTTTCAGAGCCTCAAGCCTTGCCGTTGCTTCTTTCTTTAAAAAGGCGAGTCTCTTTTCCAATTCTCCTTTAATCACAAAGGCTGTGTTGTAAAGAGCAGGCGAAAAGTCTTGCACGACATGCAAAGCTACGAGACGGGCATTGAAGGCCTTTGAGAAAGCATCAGCATAAAGAAGGGCTTCCTGACCTTCATCAGAAAAATCGGTCGTCCAAAGAATTTTTTTCAAGAAATCAGACATGTCAATCTCCTCTTTCAAGCATTCACTCTCAAATGCACGAATATTTTAACAAGAAAAAAGAAAAAGACAAGAAATTCATCACTCTAAATTCAGTTTCTTAAAAAAGGGGCCTGTCCCTTTGAAAAAAGGGGGAGAGTCCCCTTTTTTGCCTACCCACTTTTTTTCTCTTTTTTTGGTCTACCACGAGACCTGATTGTATGCTGCAGCCCTAATTGTAAAATCATCTCTTTTTGCCATTCAGTATTCCCATAAGGAGATTGGCGATTTACACTTTGGCTGATCCTCTCTAATTCTGTTTTTCTCAAAGGTTCATCTACTTATTTAGCCCAATCAGAAGGCAAATCAATAGGGAGGCTGTCTACTATTCTATCAATTTCATCGCAAATTCTCCCATTATTGCTTGACCACAGCCAATCTCTTGCTGAATAAACAAGGCCAGCTCTTACTGGATTCGCTTCAACATAGCGTAATAATGTTAATAAATGCTCATCTTTTTGAATGATAAAGTTCTTACAGCGTCCTTGCCATATGTATCCATTCCTTCTTTCTTCTCACTAAAAAAGGACGAATCTTTGTGGCTAATTTTTTCATTTCGATGAAAAAAGAAAGGAAAAAAGGGACTGTTCCCTTTTTTCAAAGGGACAGTCCCCCTTTTTTTAGCCGCCGAGCAGGATCGATCCTCTGGTACAAAAAGCGCCCGCCACGGCTCCAGTCATTAGACAAGCGAGTGTGGCAGCGAGAAGGGCTCTAAATCCTAACCGGGAAAGATCTTTTAGCCGCTCAGGAACCAAGCCTCCTATTCCGCCCACAAATATTGCAAGGGAGGCAATGTGGGCAAATCCGCAGAGCGCATAGGAAGCTATAATGGCTGAACGGGGATGCATGAGTTCACCATCGGCCAATAGTTGAGATAATCCTTGATAGGATGCAACTTCTGTGGCTACTGTTCTTTCTCCCAAAAGCTTAGCAATCTCAAACGCATCTGCAGAAGGAACCCCCAAAATAACAGTAAAAGGATAGAAAATGTAGCCCAGCATAGCCTGGAATGTCCACTCAACATTCAGGCCTAACAAATTGTTAAGATAACCCCCGAGCCCTCCAAAGACAGTATTGAAAAGAGCCAAAATCCCTAAAAAAGCCAGCAGTAATGCTACAATCCCTCCAAGATAACGCAGCCCGCTATTAGCACCACTGATGATGGCCATGATGAGATTGTCTTCACGCTTATAATAAGGTTTGATATCCTTACCTAAGGTCTTGGGTTTTTCTGTCTCAGGCATAATGAGTTTTGCCATTATTACAGCGGCGGGTGCGGAAAGAAAAGAAGCGGATATGAGATGACCGGCAATAGTAGGCAGTTGCCCCTGAAGATATAATACATACAAGGCCAGAACCGTTGAAGCTATAGTTCCCATTCCTGCAGAAAGGATAGTCACAAGCTCTGACCTTGTCATTTCTCTCAAATGAGGCCTGACTACCAGGGCAGACTCAATGCCGACAAAAATGTTGCTCGAGGCACACCGCGACTCTGCTGCGCTTATACGCATCAGTCTAGTGGAGACGTACGAACACATCTCT
>CAZSPM010000478.1:0-2219 GCA_964608785.1 uncultured Eubacteriales bacterium | reverse complement strand
TTGGAATAGATTGTAGGTAACATGATTCATCAAGCCCACCTTTAATAAAGGAGATGAACGAGCAGTCAGATGAGAGAAATAGTTACCTTGCAGTGTTCAGATTGCAAGCGGAGAAATTACACGACGACGAAGAATAAAAAAAACCAAAAGGACAAGATTGAGTTGAAGAAATTTTGTAAATTCTGCCGAAAACATACTTTACACAAGGAAGTAAGATAAACATAAGGAGAACACTGAGCATAAAAAATCAGATTGTCAAATCATCAAATAAAAAATGCAGATCATCTGATGAGATTGACAAGCGAAACGAATCTTATAGGAGGTGGGAAGGCTAAAAAATAGGTGAGTAGCTCAACTGGCTAGAGCGTCGGTCTCCAAAACCGAAGGTTGCGGGTTCGAGTCCTGCCTCACCTGCTTCCTTAATATAGAGAGAACAAGCATCGGTTTTATTCGTTTTTAATTTTCTTAGGTTTGAAGAGCACATTCAAAATATTATTGAGAGAGTAATTCAATCCTATCCAATGTAAGGATGATGAATGAGTCAAAAAAAGAAATGGTATAAACGGTTTTATTCGTTTTTAAAAGAGGTCAGAGCCGAGTTGAAAAAGGTTACATGGCCTTCCAGGAATGAAGTATATACTACGACTATCGTAGTAATCATGGCTGCCATTTTCTTCGGATTTTATCTTTTTTTCATGGATATAATTTTTTCTTGGGTTATCGCTCATATCAAATCATTGTTTGCATAAGTTGAGTTGAAAAATGACGAAAAATTGGTATGTTGTTCATACTTATTCGGGGTTTGAAAAGTTTGTAGCTGAGTCTATCCGCCAAAGGGCGACTGAGATGAATATAGACAGCCAGATTGGTCAGATCATTATCCCCACCGAAGGCGTTGTTGAGATAAAAGGAGGTAAAAAAGTCGTTTCCACAAAGAGGTCTTATCCAGGTTATATCTTGATCGAGATGGAAATGAACGATGAAAACTGGTTGGTCATTCGCGAAACGCCCAAAGTCACTGGTTTTGTCGGATCAGGTAAGCGGCCTTCCCCTTTGAAGAAAGAGGAAGTCAGCCAGATAGTAGAACATATGGAAACGACATCTGAAAAGCCGAAGCCAAAACATTCTTTTGAGAAAGGAGAAGCAGTCCGAATCATTGATGGACCTTTCTTCAACTTTAATGGGATAGTTGAAGAAGTTAATATTGAAAAAAACACCTTAAAGGTATTGGTTACGATTTTTGGTCGATCTACTCCTGTCGAGTTAGAATTTCTGCAGGTGGAGAAAATTTAGGAGGGAAAATGTCCAAAGAGATAGTTGGAACCATTAAGCTCCAAATTGAAGCGGGCCAAGCCAGCCCAGCACCTCCTGTTGGTCCAGCTCTTGGTCAACATAATGTCAACATCATGGATTTCGTGCGTCTATTTAATGAGAAGACCCGCCAGATGGAAGAGGGGACTTTAGTTCCCGTCGTCATCACTGTTTTCAAGGATCGGAGTTTTACTTTTATTCTCAAGACTCCGCCAGCCTCCTATCTTTTAAAGAAGGCAGCAGGAATTGCCAAGGGCTCTGGAGAACCCAATAAAGAAAAGGTCGGTCAAGTAACAGAAAAGCAGATCGAAGATATCGCCCAGATCAAAATGGCTGATTTAAATGCATATACACTAGAATCTGCAAAAAAAATTATCGAAGGCACTGCGAGAAACATGGGATTGGAGATTGTCAGTGGCTAAAAGAGGAAAGAAATATATTAAAGCTAGAGAGGAAAGGAAAGAAGAGGAGTATTCCCTGGAGGAAGCTGTGAAGCTTATCAAGAAGATGAGCTTCACCAAGTTTGAGGAGTCTGTGGATGTCTCTCTCCGTTTGGGAGTAGATCCAAAGCATTCTGACCAAATGGTTAGGGGCACAGTGGTCCTTCCCCACGGTACAGGAAAGAAGAAGAAGATATGTGTCATCGCTTCAGGAGAGAAGATTAAGGAGGCTGAGGAGGCTGGTGCTGATCATGTCGGAGGCGATGAAATAATTGATAAAATATCTAAAGGATGGATTGATTTTGAAGCAGTGATTGCTACTCCCGATGTCATGCGGAGTGTGGGCAAGTTGGGACGCGTTCTTGGTGCAAAGGGACTCATGCCCAATCCAAAATCAGGAACGGTGACTTTTGATATCAAGAGAGCCGTGAAGGAGATTAAATCAGGCCGAGTGGAATTCAGAGTGGA
>CAZSPM010000477.1:0-2221 GCA_964608785.1 uncultured Eubacteriales bacterium | reverse complement strand
GTAACTCGAGACAGTACCCTCCGCCTTATGAGAGTGTGAATTTAATGCCGTCACTTTTGGACAAAGTCTACAATTAAGTATTGTGTCCCCCTTTTTCTTTTTCTTTATTTTGACATCAAATTTCGCCTGTGCTATAAGTACATAGTAGAGACATAGGGGTCATATCAGGGGTAAAAATTACAAACTCTGATTAACATTATAGTCTGGTAGCTTTTCCAATGTTTTCTGACATCTCAAGAGCTCTCATAATCCTCATTTTTTTAGCTTTTTCGCTCTTCTGGCTCATAAAAAAAATATTTAAAATCCGCTTCGCTTACGATTCTTACATCAATTACCTGTGGACATTTTCATTGATATTCGCTGTTTCAGAGTCCGTCTCTTTTGAAATAGCCATATGGATTCTGGCGTTTCTCTGTTTCATGGCCTTACGAGAGTATTTTACTCTAGTGGACATCAGGTTGCAGGACCGGTGGGGTATCTTGGGAGCTTATTTTTCGATTCCATTCATGATTATCTTCATCCAGCTCGATTACTATGGAATATTCATCATCTCAATTCCGGTTTATGCATTTCTTGGCATTCCCTTCCTTGTAACGGTAGGAGGAAAGGAGATAAAAGGAACTCTTCTGTCCATAGGGATTATTGACTTGGGACTTTTTCTTCTTGTTTACTGTATTGGGCACATCGGCTATCTGGCACTTTTTTCCACATGGTGGGCCATTATGTTGATTCTCAATGTGGCCATCTGTGACCTCATCTCCATCCTTATGAAAAAAGGGAGGGATCATCGCTGGGGCAATGTTTTAATCCAGTATTTTATATCGGCTCCCATTACTGTCATCCTTACTCTAGCCCTATCAAATTGGACAAGGATACCATGGATCCATTGCATATTTCTAGGAGTTCTGATTCCTGCGTTAGTAGCGATCGGACGTCATACCATAAGATATATTGAGAAGGATATTGGGATCAGCAGCGATCAACTCCGCCCAGGGAGAGGCCAGGTGATAGACAATCTCAGGTCACTCCTTTATGCGGCGCCGGTAGTATTCCATTACCTTCGGTATTTTTCCATGAGATCCGATGCGTTCTAAAATGAAGAAGCGCAACAGCCTCTTTTCCCTGCGAGTTTTCATTCATCTGGTCTTTCTCAGGCCTTTCCTGAAATTGTTCTTCGGAGTTAGTGTTGCTGGGAGGAAGAATCTTGCCTCTCTCGACCAGTATATAATTATTGCTAACCATAACAGCCACCTGGATACTCCATTACTGTTCTATACCCTACCGGTTAAACATATCCTGATGACTCACCCAGTCGCTGCCGAAGAATATTGGTCTCAATCGAAGATCATGTTCAAGCTGGTGAATTACCTCTTCCGCCCCATCTGGATCGTGAGAGATCAGAAAGTCGAGGATCCTTTAAAAGAGATGAGAGAAGCGTTGGATTCCGGTCAAAGTCTCATAATTTATCCTGAGGGAACAAGAGGAGCACCTGGTCAGATAGGAAGATTCAAGACCGGAGTTGGCCGGCTGGCTGTAGAATACAGAAGCGTCCCGATCGTTTCTGTTTTTCTCTCAGGGCCTGAAAAAGCATTCCCCAGAAAAAGCGTTCTTCCGGTCCCAATCTGGAATAATATCACCATCGGCCCTCCTCAAATGTTCGAGGGAGATACTCTGGATATCACATCTTCCTTAGAAAAAATGATCCGGGAGCTGTCAGAGTCAGAGACTGCAAAAAGACATAGGAGACGCAAGCGCCCTAAACCTGCATTCGCGTTTGCAGTGCTGGGGATCGACGGTTCAGGGAAGAGCACCCTTTCCCGCACGGTTTCGAAAAAACTCTCGGACTCTTTCCGCGTTTGCCTGGTCAGTGACAACTTGGAATTCTACGAGAACAAGAACCAGAAAGAACTTCAGCCCCTGCTAACAGAAAAACTTAGAGAAGCATTGGGAAGATATGCAAAGAAAGCAAAATCCCTGAAACAGTACAGGATTCCAAAGCTGGCCGAGATTCTCCTCAGGGACCATATTATGGGTGAAGTGCGGAGATGGTATACACCAAATATCATTGTCCAGGATGGATGTCCTTTGATTAACCTAGCCGCATGGACAAAACTATACAAAGAGGAATATTTCGATGCCAAAGCCTGCTCTAAAGCTATAAAAATTCTCACAGGGAAAGGAAAAGGAATCAGAAAAAATGATCCCATATTTACAAAACTCC
>CAZSPM010000476.1:0-2221 GCA_964608785.1 uncultured Eubacteriales bacterium | reverse complement strand
TGGCCTGTTTCTGAATTGTCAACACCAAAATGGACATAGGTCGAAGGAACATTTTTCATGCAGCTTGAACCAATTTATTTTGACTCACATGATCACGGTTTTTCATTAATCGGTTAAAATGAGCCAAGCGTTTCCTTTCAGCTCTTTCTTTTAAAATCTTCTCAGCCAGACCAGAATGTTTCTGCTCAGGTGTTACATAACCAATGCGACCATGATATCGTTTAGTGTTGTAAACGGCTACAAAGTGTTGGATAATTTCTTTTAGTTGATCGAAACTCACGTAGTCTCTAAACCGCAGCCAGTCATATTTGAGAATCCTGAACCAAGACTCAATCCATGCATTGTCCGTAGGAGTCTTATAACGGGCAAAGAGTTGTTTTATACCAAGATCTTTGAAAAACTGTCTGGCCGTTTTTTTTGCCATCTGCACACCATGATCAGATAGCGCTGTTGGCATTTGCGGGGCACTGCTTATTCCTATAAGTCCTTCATTAATCAGGGCATTGTCCCATGCCTTCTTCATAGATTTAACCAGGGCATTAAAGCCAAGATGCCACCCAACAATCTTGCGGCTGTAGACATCTATGATGGCAAACAGATAGACAAATATGGGTCCCAGAGGGATATAGGTCAGATCCCAACTCCAAACCTGATTGGGACCATTGGGTTTGACTTCTGGCTTTCTCTGGAAGGTTTTGGGTCTCCTCTGGCGCTTTTCCATTAACCCCCCTTGTTTCATTACCCGATAGAAACTGGAGGTACTGGCTTCTACCTCTATATTTTCAGATGCCACTATTGCCAGTTGCCTATGAGAAAGATCCATATATCTGTCGTCCTTAGCCATCTCTATGATCTTCTCCCTTTCCTCATGAAGGAGCTTATGGGGTGTCTTTTTAGGACCAGGTCTATCTCCTCCGTATCGACCACTTTTACGGTAGAGACGAGCCCAGTGCTGATAACGTTTCACATCAAGTTCAAGCTTTTGACAACAGCAGATAATAGTTACTGAATACTTACTGCAAACTTCATCAATCAATGCGACAAGTTCTCCTTTGGCCTTTTCAGAAATATATTTACCTTTAAGTTTACCATCTATGCCGAGCGATCTTTTTTTTTAAGCAAAGCCAGTTCTGCAGCCTGTTCTAATACAGTGGACTCAAGCCGTTCTTTCTCATTTTTCAACTCCTGATACTGGCTGTAATCTATCTTGGGCTTTCTGCTTTTTCTGGTCTTAAAAGTGCTGATGGCTCCTTCTTCTACAGCCTGACGAATGCGGGTGAGGTCGTTTGCATGAATGCCCCAGCGACGGAGCACCTCACTGATATTTCCGTTTCCCCTGGCCTTGGCCATGGTGGCTTCAATAAAGATCTGGAATTTCTCCTCAGGGGATAGATGATGCCGTTGACGAACTTCATTCTCATTGTTTTTTTCCATATGGTCTCCCTCCCTTTTTGCTCTTTTTATAAGTCAAAACCGTGGGGGAGTCAAGCGGCGGCCAAACGATGCTAACTCCAGTCGCCCTACGGGCTCCTTTCGTTAGCATCGTTGTACTTCCTTCCACCTCATCACTTGGAGGGAATACAGATTCAGAAACATTATAAAAATGTCCTGGGCAAAGCTAAGTGCCAGGAAGCTATAACCAACAAGTAACCACCTATAGGGGGGTCATTACTGATGAGATATAGCAAAAAGATTTTACTATTAACCCTTATTTGTGGCTTTTTTTTCATTCATGCCATTGTTTTTTTCAAACATAATGTTTCCGAAGAAGATCGTTAAGTCATGTAGAAGGCAGAGGCTCAAGGGAAAAAGCGTAGGCGAAATCAGGCGCACGTTACTGCGCTACTACGAAAGTGTTCCTTCCGAGAGATCGATCGCAAGGTACGTCCTAGAATGCCAGGCAAAGGCGAAAAGAGGGCCAAAGCCCGGTTCGAATGTGCATTGTGCCAAGTGCGGTCGCCCTCGTGTATTGAGAAACGGTCACAGAGAGACCTGGCACGGGCTGGTGCAACGTTTTCTTTGCAAGGGGTGTGGGCACTCGTTTCTGAAAAAGTCCCCTACAAGGCATTCTAGCTACTCTGCTGCCGATATTGTTAGCTCCTTGGTTCTCTTGGGGAGAGGAATGGCCTACAGGAGGGTTGCAAATGTCGACCTGCCACATTGCATTGGGAAGCTCCCTCTCGAATCGACGGATCTGCGGAGGCCGACGTTTCGACTTCGG
>CAZSPM010000475.1:0-2229 GCA_964608785.1 uncultured Eubacteriales bacterium | reverse complement strand
GCAATCAGACTGTGTCACAATGGTTATTATCTAATATAGTTCGAGATGAATCAAACCCCTACGTTCAACCTTTAGGCTTTTACTACATTCTTTCTTTTCTTTTTCACTGCATTCCGCGTATCAATGACAAGATGGGAATTCTTTACAATCCAGTTGTAGTCATAAACAGTATGAGCGGTGGAAATGATCACGGCATCAGATCCCTTCAATCTTTTTTCACTCAGTGCTACCGATTTTAACACCAGACCCGGATAGTCTCTGTGTCCGAGCGATTGAGGGACATAAGGGTCGTTATAAGAAACCTTAGCCCCTTTTTTCTTAAAGAGACTGATAATCTTGAGCGAAGGAGACTCCCGTTGATCATCTATGTCTTCCTTGTAACTAATGCCCAAAATCAGTATTTTTGCTCCATGGATGGACTTTCCCCGTTCATTCAAGGCCTCTACTGTCTTCGAGACAACATAGTAAGGCATGAGGGTGTTGATTTCTCCCGCGAGCTCAATAAATCTTGTTGGATAATCGACCTCTTTTGCTTTCCACGCGAGATAAAAAGGATCGACGGGAATGCAGTGTCCTCCATAGCCAGGTCCGGGGAAAAAGGGCATGAATCCGAAAGGCTTGGTGGAAGCGGCCTTGACTACTTCCCAAATATCAATCCCCATGCGATCAAAAATCATTTTCATCTCATTGACCAGGGCTATGTTGACTGAGCGAAAGATGTTCTCAAGAAGCTTTGTTGCCTCAGCAGCCCGTGGAGAGGAAATAGAGATAGTCTTAACCACAACCTGGTCATAAAGAGTCTTCGCGATTCGCCTGCAGTTACCGGTCACGCCTCCAACGATTTTTGGTATTTTCGCTGTTGTATAGACCTTGTCTCCGGGATTTTCTCTTTCAGGAGAATAGGCCAGGTAATAATCTTCTCCCACTTTCCAGCCCTTGGTTCCAAGGATTGGCAGCATCTCTTCCTCAGTCGTACCAGGATAAGTGGTACTTTCCAGGACTATCAATTGTCCTTTTCTCAAGTTTTTAGCAACAACTTCGGTCGTATTCAAAACAAAAGATAGATCAGGATTATTATGGGAGTCCAGTGGTGTGGGGACACAGATGATAATCACATCCACCTTATTCAAATTGCTAAAATCTGTAGTCGCCTGAAATTCATTTTTTCTGATGGAATATTTTATCTCCTTAGCAGGGACATGCTTTATGTAGCTTTCTCCACGGTTCAGCATCTTGACCTTTTTACTATCAACATCAAATCCCGTAACGCTAAATCCACTACTTAGAAACGTTTTGACGAGAGGAAGCCCCACATAGCCCAGACCTATAATGGCGATGTGAGCCTCTCTAGATTCTATCTTCTTCTCCAAAATCAAAGCTTTCTCATTCATTCCTTACTCCCTTTCCTGGTACCATCGGATAGTTTTTTCCAGCCCTTCACTCAAAGTCACCTGCGGCTCATATTCGAGCATTTTCCCTGCCTTAGATATATCTGCGAGAGAATGTCTGATATCTCCTGGGCGGGGCTCATCATGAACAGGACTGATGTCTTTCTTTAATAATTCACTTATTTTTTCCGCCAGAGAATTAACACTTGTTTTTTCTCCGCAGGCAATATTAAATATCTCCCCAGAGACACCCTCAGCTTCTGTAGCCAGAATATTGGCATTCACTACGTTCGATACATAAGTAAAATCCCTGGACTGGTCACCATCGCCAAAGATCGTTGGGTTCTCTCCTCTGAGCATTCTGGTTATGAAATGAGGAACGACTGATGCATACTGAGAAGAGGGGTCTTGTCGAGAACCAAAAATATTGAAATACCTGAGACAGGCTGTTGAGAGTTCATAGATTTGGCTGAAAACCTGACAATACCTCTCTCCAGTGACCTTACTAACAGCGTAGGGAGAAAGAGGCGTTCCTTCCATGCCTTCCTTTTTGGGGAGGCGAGGATCATCCCCGTATACAGAAGAAGATGAAGCAAAAACAAATCTTTTAACCCCGGCATCTCGGGAAGCAATCAAAAGATTCAATGTTCCCTCGATATTGATTTCTGAGGTCAATATGGGATCTTCGACGGAGCGCAGTACAGATGGCAGGGCGGCCTGATGCAAGACATAGTCAACACCCTCTAAAGCCTGCTTACAGGTATCAAAATCTCTAATATCACCTTCAATGAGTTCGATTTTATCCCGGAAAGCAGACATATTCTCTCTTTCTTCAAAAGAG
>CAZSPM010000474.1:0-2235 GCA_964608785.1 uncultured Eubacteriales bacterium | reverse complement strand
TGTTAAAAGAAGAAATCAATTCACTCTTCAATTATAAATTGTACGAACTGACCAAGCAGGCTAGTGGAAGAAGCGATATCATAAGGAGTATGTTTGATTCCTCAATTTCCCATAATATAAGCGGATTTAGGATTCAAATGCTCAAAGAGGGATTTAAGAAGAAACCTGACAGAATCACAGGAAAATTTCTTTTTCGAGATTTAGATGATGATAAGGACTATTATGCTTCTATCACGGTTGACGATAAAAACGAAAAGCTTTTAGTAATGCGCAACGGAGACGAGGTCGCTCTCATGTTTCTACAGTTTGAATCTAAAGACAAGCTCCTTTCTTATAAGGAAAAGATGGGCGATGAACCGCTTTACAGTACTGAATTTTCTAATGTGCTGGGATGCAGAGTTCTATCAGCTAGACAGAGCTGGAGTTGGAAGGAATATTCCAGTGATCCGATGGACTTCGGTCAAGCCAAGGCAGAAATCCCCGGAAAAAAGGGGAGATGGATATTGAAGGGTTATATGATACTCGTTAAAAAAGAGCGTCGTTTTATCTCTCGAAAAGCTACATTAATCAATCCTGAGGGAAAAATAATTGCTGAAGGAGATCAGATAATCGTCCCTGTGGATAATCCTTCACAGTACAAAGTAACAGGGAAAAAAGATAAATAGCATCAAGAATCAAAAGGCAAGAAGCCATATCTGATCCTATTTCTCTTATTTTTCCATTCTCTTTATTCCGCATCGTAAGCTTCAATAGCAGCCAGGAAAACTTGTTTAATACACCACATATTGGAAAAAAGGTATCGCAAAATTTATAAAAACAGGTACCAGGGAAGCGGAGTGGGTAGTTAAATAAAAAGGTTCTCTTCCATTTTGTGTGGGTAAGACATAGAACCGTCAGGAGAAAATATTCAGGAATGGCTAAAGCGACATCGAAAGATTTAGCCTTCTCTCAACGTCACCGAGGGAAGCCGATAATGTCGGCCAGGCGAAGATGTTTGAGAAAGCCAAGGCCAGTGGATTCCAAAAACACGCAGCTTTTGCCCCAGCGAGTCAAAAGCCGCTCGGTTTCAGGCTTCGCTCTCCTCTTCGAGGAACCATGCCCGCTCAGCCTTCAAACGGTTTTTTTCACCCACTGCCCTTCGCATATCTGTTCAGTAGAGCGAAGAGAGAATGGCGTTAAAAACCTGACTGGAGCGAAGACATTCCTGAATATTTTCTGATAATCCCCCACACAAAATGGAAGAGTACCAAATAAAGAGACTATGATATACAAAATAGGAATAGATGTCGGAGGGACATTCACAGATTTTCTTCTGACCTCTGAGGATGGAAGCCCAGAGATCTACAAGGTTCTCTCCACCCCAGATGACCCATCGATTGGGTTGATGAACGGTCTTGAGAAAATGGCAGAAGCCAAGGACATCCCCCTCCAAGAATTTATCAAGGATGTTATGACTATTGTCCATGGAACAACCGTCACAACAAATGCAGTGCTGACCCGGAGAGGAGCCAAAACAGGGCTCCTGACCACAAAAGGCGTAAGAGACGCCCTTGAAATGAGGAGGGGAATCCGGGAAGAGCAGTATAATAACAGATATACAAATGTGGAACCTCTGGTCCCAAGATACCTGAGATTCCCTGTTGAGGAACGGCTTGATTACAAGGGAGATATCATAACACCACTCAAGGAATCAGATGTCATGGAGGCTGCCCAGCTATTCAAAGAAGAAGGCATCGAAGCCATCGCCATCTGTTTCATGAACTCTTTTACCAACGATATTCACGAATCCCAAACGGCTCGAATCATCAAGGAGCAATTGGACGGGAAGCCCGGCAAGTCAAGTCCCTACTTAACGGTTTCATCTGAGTTTTTACCGAGCATCAGATTTTATGACCGGATTTCCACAACTGTCCTTAACTCTTATGTGGGCCCTATTTTAAAAAGCTATTTATCGAGCCTCATCAAGAAACTTAAGGATATTGGGTTCGAAGGCGTCTTGTTGATCATGCAATCCAACGGAGGCGTTGTCTCCCCAGAGATTGCTATGGAAAGAGCCGCTGTTACCCTCCTTTCAGGTCCTGCAGCAGGGCCTGTGGCTGGAATCGAATACACTTCTGTCCAAGGCTATGACGATTGCATCCCTATTGTTATGGGAGGACCCAGCTTCGATGCGGCTTTAATCAAGGAGCAAACCCCGCTTGTCACCACCGCAGAGGAACACACTGGCCTTGGAAC
>CAZSPM010000473.1:0-2241 GCA_964608785.1 uncultured Eubacteriales bacterium | reverse complement strand
AAACACCATGTCAGCACTGTCTCGAAGCCCACATCGGGAATATAATTGCGTTCCTCAATCTGAGGATTGATCTGCTGATTATCAATCACTTCATGAATACAGAAGAAGTGGGGTATTATTCTATCAGTATAGGCCTTGCTGAAAAATTATGGATGGTTTCTTCGGTGATCAGTGTAGTTCTCTTCCCTCTTGTGGCCTCTGAAAAGAAGGAGGTAAAAAGAAAAGAATTTACTCCCAGAATTACCCGGGCGGTCTTCTTTTTTAACAGCATTGGGTATCTCTTGATCTTTGTGCTGGGCTCATGGCTCATTCTCTTGCTTTATACCGATGTTTATTCCCCTGCCATTCTCCCCCTGCGAATCCTGATACTCGGGGCCCTGCCGCTGAGTGTGTCAAAGGTCCTATCCAGTGATATCGCAGGTCGGGGAAAACCCATCATCAATACCATCATGGGGGGGATAGTTCTTGTCGTCAATGTGACTCTTAATCTAATCCTCATCCCATCTTACGGATTACTCGGTGCAGCCTGGGCCACATCGATTTCTTATATTATCCATTTTGTACTAAAAGTTGGCATCTACTGCAGGATTTCAGGGAACAAATGGAAAGATGTCTTGATTCCGAAGAAGAAGGACTTTTTGTCCTATTGGAGCAAGGCACTGGAAATTAAGAAGGCTATCCTCATTAGAATGCGTCAAAAGTAAAGGGACGATCCTATTTGATGTAACCCAGACTCCTCAGGGTATCCATGAGTTTTTTGTCTTTGGCAATGTTGATTTGTGTGCCCGTTTTTTGTGCCCGGCGGGATTTTTCAGGGGCGATCGAGGAGATTATTTTCTGGAAATCTCCGACCAAATCGGGATGATCTCCGGCTATATTTCTTTTCTCATTCGGATCGGCATTCAGATCGTACAACTCAATTAGAGGTGTGAGTGGATATCCTCTGGATGTGGGATGGGAAAGCTGGCCGTAGGAAAGCCGCCGGATGAATTTATAATCCTTGTATCTCAGGCTTTCCCTTTCCGGTCCGTAGGTTGTGGCTTCGCTGTAGGCTGGCCGGTCTTCCCTGTCGCTCCCAGCGATCATCGCTTTCAAGCTTTTTCCTTGAAACTTGTATTCAGGATTGAATCCGATGTAGTCGACCAATGTCGGAAGTACATCGATAAGACGAACCTGGTGTCCGATCCTCAATCCGGGAGGAATAAGACCCGGGCCCACGATAATTAGAGGGACAAGGAGAAGCTCGTCATACAGGTTGTAGGAATGGCCGAATTGAAGGACAGATTCCGGGGGATTTCTACCTCCGAGGTCTTCTCCGTGATCGGAGACGATTACGACGATCGAATTGTTCATCAGCCCTTGGTCTTCGAGTGTTTTGAGGAATTGATCCAAATAGAGATCCGCCTGTCGGATATCCCCATCATAGAGGGCTGTTCTGAATCCGACCGTGTCGGATTTATTCAGACCTTCCTTACGAACAAAGTAGTCATCCACATAGGGATGATGGGCCTCATAGGTGTGGACAAAAAGGCAAAAGGTTCTGTCCTTGTTTGAGGAGACCCACTGGGATGCCTTGCTGAAAATAATGGCTGCATCTGCCCTGACAGAGCGGTCAACGACCGTTTCATTATAAAAATCGAATCCCTTATAAAAACCGAATTTTGCCGAGATACTTCCTTCTCCGGTAAAGGCCCCGGTCAGAAATCCCTCCTTCTGGAAAATACTTCCCATGGTTGGCAGTGAATCATTCCAGTACCTGTTGCTGACTTGGATCGGCTGATCTCCACCGTGGACATGGGGATAGGTCGATGTGAATAGGGAAAAATGAGATGGTGTTGTCCAGGGGGCTTGGGAAACGGTTGTGCTGAAGTGTGTCCCGCTGGTTGCGAATCGGTCCAGATTGGGGCTTGTTTCCCTGTCATAACCCATGAATCCAAGATGATCGGCTCTAACTGCATCCAGCGAGATTACGATGATATTGCGTCGATCTGGAATTCTCTTTGGTCTGACGCGAGGTTTACTCCAATACATAAAATCGGTAGGAAGGAGGTCATAGATTTCTTTGGGCGGGTTTTGAGTATCCCGCATGAAATCTTTCCTGAAGATTAATTTGATCTCTTCCCCTTCAAAAGCTCCGAGTTCCTGGTGGATTTTCCTCCACGTGAATTCGTTTTGTTTCATCGAAGAAAGGTCGCAGCTCTCACGGACAAGGAGGCTCGGCGCGTCTGCCTGTCGAGGAGT
>CAZSPM010000472.1:0-2249 GCA_964608785.1 uncultured Eubacteriales bacterium | reverse complement strand
TAAAAAAATCGAACCTGGAAAGCCTGAAAAGAAAGCTGTTCCCAGACGCAGATGGTATGCCTCTCCACTAACCTTGATCATAGCAGCTATCTTTCTTGGTGTTCTTGGCGTACTCTTGACTCTTTTTTCAAAAAAGAGCATTTCTTTCGAAGAGCGTGATTGGGTTTTGATCGCGGATTTTAATAATACTACAGCGAATGATGTCTTCAGCGGAGCCCTGGAGGAAGCTTTGGAAAAGGAATTAAGCCAGTCCAAATACGTCAATGTCGTTCCGGCTGTACGGAAGTATGATACACTCCACCTGATGCAAAAAAGTCCGGAGACTGTAATTGACGATTCCATTGCCATGGAAATAGCTTTACGGGATGGGGGAATAAGGGCTGTGCTTGGCGGCAGCATTCGACAGATAGGAGAGACATTTGCCATCACCATCAAGGTTATGAATCCTCAAAATGGTTCGACTGTAGCCAGTTTTGTTGAGATTGCCAAGGGCATGGATGGCATCTTCGATGCCATTCATCGACTGGCAAACATGGTCCGGCAGAAACTGGGAGAGTCTCTTTCGGAAATCGAACTTAATGAGTTACAGATTCCGAAGGAATGGTATGAGAAGGTGACCACTCCCTATCTCAAGGCTCTAAAGTTATACCGAAAATGCTTTGCCTATGCGAACCAATATAACTGGGAGAAGGCACTCCTTTTTGCCAATCAAGCAATCGAAGAAGACCCCGGTTTTGCCATGGCCTATACATTGGCTGGATTTATGAATTTTAATTTGGGTCGTGGAGAGGAGGCAAAAAAAATCTTCGAAAAAGCCTTGGCTTTAGCTGAAAATCTAACAGATAGAGAAAAATATTTCATCCAAGGAGGTCATGCCCTAATTTTTGGGGATTATGAAAAAGCAATCGAACAGTATTCTATTTTAGCCGAGCTTTATTCTGATGACTATTGGAGCCATGTAAATCTTTACGATGCTTATATCTACACTGGGAACTATCAAGAAGCTTATCAGCATATCAAGGAAGCTGCTCGGATTAGACCGAACGACCCCGGAACTCTAAGCGCAATCCTCTTATTGGACCTCTCTCTTTCCGAGAATTACAAGACAGCAGAGCAATATTATGAGCAGGTCTTTCAGATAGCCCCTGATTTTGATTTTCCTCATTTCCAAATCTTTAGATTTCTTAAACTTTGGATAGATGGAGACCTCGAGGATGCTAACAAAGAAATGAAGGAGGCTTTAGTTCGCACACAGGGATATTCTACCTGGACACAATATTCCATCAGGATGTGTCAGATCAATTTTGAGATATTCAGAGGAAAATTTCAAAAGGCCATAGAATGGGCTAAAAAGACAGCTACAGATTTTCATGAGAAAGGAATAAAAAACATGGAAGGAGACGCTCTTTTTCAACAGGGCCTGATATACAGGGAAATGGGAGAGAATAAAAAGTTTAAAGACCACATGTACTTCCTTTTAAAAAATTTTCCTGAGCCAATTTCTAGCGGTGCCGCAGCCTCGCTCGCTTATCAGGAAGCCCAGGATGGAAGAAAAAAGGAAGCGTTGCAATTTATGCATCGGTTGGAAAGAGGGACAATGAACGATCAGGAAAAAGAAGCATTTATCCACCTGCTAAAAGGAGCCTTGGTCCAAACGGAGGGAAAATTAGGCGAGGCAGTCAAACATTCCAAAGAGGCGAATAGACTTGTCAGCCATCTTGTTCATCCACCGCCCCATGTATATCATCCTGTGCTGTCACGTATCGCATTGGCTGAGCTCTATGAACAGAGCAACCAGTTAGATTTAGCTATCAAGTCTTGGCGGGAAATTATTGACCAAAAAATCAGGGCATTCTTGCCCACTTTGTCTGTTGGCCCATCGGCGTGGGTGAAAGCCCACTATCACTTAGGCTGTCTCTATCAGAAAAAGGGTGATTTTGGGGTAGCTGTCCAGTTCTACCAGAAATTCCTCTCCCTCTGGAAAGACGCTGACCCTGGCATTGCTGAAGTAGAGGATGCTAAGAAGAGGCTGGCTGGGCTGCAAAGCGAGTAATAAAGGAATTTTTAAATTATTTTGACCCTGGAGCTTCCCAACAAATTTATAATTCAAATTGATAGCTACCCAAGGGCGCAAAGGAAGTTCTCTGAAGTGGATCCTTATAGAGTTGTACATTGAAGAACTTCTCCAATTTTCATTGACGCAGAATCTTCCCTGTGCTATTATCATCTCTGTTGAAATTGAAAAGACC
>CAZSPM010000471.1:0-2254 GCA_964608785.1 uncultured Eubacteriales bacterium | reverse complement strand
TCTCCGAAGAATTTTTCCAGCTTGGAATAATCTGCAGCTGGTTTTACCATGAAGGCTTCGTTGAAGAATTCTCTTGTTATTTTTTCAATATTTTCCAGAGTTTCCTTCAGGTCACTGTCACTGGCTCTTTCACTTCTCATAGTATAAGAAAAAATTTATTTACCTTAATCCTCAGCATAAATTCAAATATCAGAATAAGGATAAAAAGGCTTTAAGCACACTATCTTAACCTATGTATCAAATAAATTATTTCCCTTTAAACTCGCCTTTTCGTTTCTCAAGGAAAGCAGAAACTCCTTCTTTTTTGTCTTCAGTTGTACAGGTTAAGGCATGAAGGTAAGATTCAAGGGCAAAACCGGAAACCCTATCTCCTTCCTGGCTTCTGTTTACAGCTTCTTTGGCATACCTAATGGCTAAGGGCGGTCTGGAGGCAATTCTCTGGGCAAGGTCCATCGCTCCATCCATCAATTCTCCATGGGGAAAAACTTTATTCACCAGCCCGATTCGGTAGGCTTCCTGGGCATCGATAAAATCTCCTGTGATTATCATTTCCATGGCTCGGCCCAGTCCTATCAGTCGGGGCAGCCGCTGTGTTCCCCCATCTCCAGGAATGATACCCAGCTTAACCTCAGGGGATCCAAATTGAGCCTTTTCCGAACACATTCGAATAGAGCAGGCTAATGCTAATTCCAGGCCCCCACCCAATGCATATCCGTTGACAGCACCGATGACAGGAACCTGTAGATTTTCTATGCGTGAAAAAATCTCCTGTCTTTCTCGAGAGATTTGCCGGCCTAATTTGGCATCGCGGTCAACAAGCTCCTTTATATCTGCCCCAGCGACAAAAGCTTTATCCCCTGCACCTGTTATTATCAAAACCCTGAGTTCTTCATCGTTTTCGATCTCATCGAGAAGCCGCTTCAATTCAGAGGTCAATTCGTTGGAAATGGCATTCAACTTATCGGGACGATTGATGGTCAAAAGACCGATATTTTCTTTTTTCTCATAAATGAGTGTTTTGTACATGATCCAACTCCTTCTTTATATTTAATGACATTCCACCTTATCCTATCCTGCCGGTGGGCTTGATCAATCAAGCCCCTACATCCCAATCAATGTGGGCTTGATGAATCAAGGCCTTACACAAAAGCTTTGATCCCGAGCTCAAAGGCGCCGATGATGAGCTGTTGAATCTGCGAAGTTCCTTCATAAAGAGTGTTAATCCTGGCGTCCCTATAGAATCGCTCAACATCATATTCGCCGGAGAAGCCGTAGCCCCCATGAATCTGAATTGCTTTGTATGCGACACGGTTCACCATCTCACTGCAGTAGTATTTAGCAATGGATGTTTCTCTCGTGTTGGGCAGTCCTTTGTTTTTCAAATGTCCTGCACGGTAGACAAGCAGGCGCCCTGCTTCGCATTCGACAACCATATCTGCAATCATTTGCTGGATGAGTTGAAAACTGGCTATGGGCTTTCCGAACTGGATCCTTTGCTTGGTGTATTCTTTACAGATGTCAATACATCCTTGAGCTGAACCGACACAGCCCGCCGCCACTGTAAAACGACCAAAATCAAGAGTTCCCATAGCGACCTTAAATCCCTTATTAATTTCACCCATAATATTCTTTTTTGGTACACGACAGTTTTCCAGGAAGATCTCCCCTGTGTTAGAAGCCCTAAGGCCCAACTTATCATGGAGCTCACAAGTGGAAAATCCCTCCATGCCTCTCTCCACCAGAAAAGCCGTGATCCCTTTGGGCCCCGCATCCTTGTCTGTCTTGGCATAGACTATGGCTAGATCAGCGATTCCAGCATTTGTGATCCAAGTCTTTTGGCCATTCAGAACGTAATGATCTCCATCTTCCTCAGCTGAAGAAATCATTCCTGCGGGATCGCTTCCTGCGTTCGGCTCTGTTAAACCAAAACATCCAATCCACTCCCCGCTGGTCAGCTTAGGGAGATATTTCTTTTTCTGTTCCTCATTGGCGAATTTGAAAATGGGAAGCTCCACCAGGGAAACCTGAACAGAATAAGTCCCCCGGAGTGATGAATCAACCCTGCCTATTTCCTCTGCCACAATCGCATGGCTGATATAATCAAATCCTGCACCGCCGTATTCTTCAGGAATGGGTGTTCCCATAAAGCCCAATTCTGCCAGTTTTTTAAATATATCCCTTGGGAATTGGCCTTTTTTATCGTTTTCTGAAGCCACAGGCGCAATTTCTTCTTTGGTATATTTGCTGATGGTTT
>CAZSPM010000470.1:0-2256 GCA_964608785.1 uncultured Eubacteriales bacterium | reverse complement strand
GATTATCCCACCGCCACCGCAGTTTTCGATGTGGATTCCATTGGTCTTGTAAGAATCGCCAATAATTTGAATGTCAGCAATGACCTCGCTGGCAATCCTGTGGACGCACCCACTTCCTTTCACATCGGTGTCGGTGCCAATCCTGGTGCCATCAGCCTCGAAGAAGAAATCTCGCGCTTAAAACAGAAAATTGAAGCCGGAGCAGAATATATTCTCACTCAGCCGGTTTTTGACATCCGCCTTTTAGAACAACTCCTAAATAAGATAAAAGAATATGGAATTCCTGTTATGGCAGGCATATTGCCCCTGGCGAGTTACCGCAATGCCGAATTCTTGAACAATGAAGTACCTGGGATGTCAATTCCCGAAGCCATCCGGGATCGCATGAAAAAAGCCGCTTCAGGAGAGGAGTCCAGAAAACTCGGGATTGAAATTGCTCAAGAAGTTTTACTGCAAATAAAAAACAAGGTGCAGGGGGCTTATTTCATGCCGCCGTTTGGGAGGATCGAGGCTGCGCTAGAAGTAGTGAGAGTAATATTCTGAAGTAGTCAAGAGAAAGTTATGAGACTGCCAAGCTATGCTAGAAATGACAATAATGTGGGTTTGATGAATCAAGCCCGTACCTAGATTTATCTTCTTCTTTCGCTACAAACCTTATTCAAAACTCTCAGAAAGTTGCCACCGAGTATCTTCTTGATGTCCGATTCTTTATATCCTCTAGCAAATAATTCTTTTGTAATATTGGATATTTTTCCTACATGCTCGAGCCCCTCGGGCGGCCTTCCGATTCCATCAAAATCTGAGCCCAATCCCACATAATCCGCTTTCCCTGTAATCTTCACGACATGGTCAATATGATCCACAACAGTTTTGACATCTACGGGAGGTAAAGTTTTCCGCAACTCTTCAGATTTCTTTTGATACTCTGAGAAGAATTTTTTTCTTTTTTCAGGATCAGCATTCCTCAACTCCCTGTAGTCAGTGGGAAGGTCATATTTCTTTGCAATTTCCTCCCTCAGGGCGTCAAACTTTTTTGATTGTTCGGCATTCAAGAATCCAGGGGCATAATTTATGCCGATCACTCCGCCATTCTTAGCCAATGCCTTGAGCATCTCATCTGATAGATTCCTGTGATGGTCGGACAGCGCCCTGCAACAAGAATGAGAAGCGACGACAGGAGAATCTGTGATCCTGATGACATCCCAGAACGTTTCATCATGCGCGTGAGACACATCGATTATCATTCCTAGCCTGTTCATCTCCTTCACTACCTTTTCCCCGAATTCTGACAATCCACAGAATTTTGCTTGTTCATCACCGGACGCATCCGCCCAGTCTGTGCGTGTCCAATGAGTCAGAGTCATCAGCCTCACTCCCAAGTTATAAAAGGTCCTGAGCAGGCTCAAATCGTTCTCTATGGCATATCCGCCTTCAATCCCGATTAGCACTCCTGTTTTCCCCCTTCTTCTCAGTCTCATTAAATCTTCATAGGATTTTACAAAAGCCAGGTCCTCTGGATTTTCATCCACAAGTCTATACAAACCGTCTATCAGACTAAAAACTCTTTCTGCCGCTTGATTCTTCTGAAGTTCATTTCTTGGGGGGCCTACAAAACATGCAAAAACCTGTAAATCCATTGCCCCTTGCTTGAGCTTCGGGATATCAATATGCCCCCTTTGGTTGTCCTTACTGAGATCTGCTCCTCTTAAATACCGCCCAATGGTATCACAATGGAGGTCAACAACCACTGAATCTTTATGCACAAAGTTAATATGGTGCATGGGGTCCAGAAGATTCTTTCTGGAGTTAGCTAGAAAAACTAGAATGTCATAGTAATACCGGGCAGAGAGTTCGAGCAGTTCAGGCTCGATAATATTGGGATCATCACCCGGGTAATGGTATTCAGGATGTTCGTCATCCAGTTCCCTTGTGAGTACGTTTCCTGTTCTCAAGCTGATTGAAGTCACGCCTTTCCTCAAGAAAGACGAATGGTCTGAGCCTCTATAGTTCAAGCGGTAGTGAAGCTTCTTTTTCATTTCCTCATTCATATTTTCTTTAAGGATGTCGTAAAAATCGGAAAATTCCCACATTCCTCCGGCATAGAGATCCGTATCTCCGCAGCCCACCATGTCCATATTCATGTAGACGACTGTCTTCTCAAGAGGATAAATCGGCTTCTTAGTGTAATGCCTGGAGCCGACAAGCCCAAGTTCTTCTCCAGCCCATGACGCAAAAACAAGAGGCCGGTCAGCGCTA
>CAZSPM010000469.1:0-2268 GCA_964608785.1 uncultured Eubacteriales bacterium | reverse complement strand
GCAGCCGTCAGCTCCTTGCCTAAACAATTCTGGAAGAGCGCGGAGATCCGCCTAAAAAACCCGAAGTTCCTGTAGGCCCCAATATTCAGGAGAGTTCAGGAAAGTTTTCAAAAGTCTGGACATATCAGGACCTCCTGAAGACACCGTATGATGAAAAACTATTCAAATATTATGCGACATCTCAAATCATAGAAATCGACGTCGTCTCCGGCGAAAGTAGAAAGATCGCAACTCCAGGGGTATTTCTCTACGCTGACCCTTCACCAGACGGAAAAATGCTTCTCGTTTACGAGATAAAAAAACCTTACTCTTACAGCGTTCCCTATTATTACTTCGCGCACAGCTTAGAAATTTGGGACAGGGATGGTAACTTGATCCATATTTTCGCCGACCTTTCCTTAGCGGATGAAGTCCCAATGAGAGGTGTTCCGACCGGACCGAGGTCTGTCGAGTGGCGGGCGCTCAAATCAGCAACTCTAATCTGGGTTGAAGCATTGGACGAAGGAGATCCCGAAAAAGAGGTTCCATACAGGGATAAAATTATGACCCTCTCTGCGCCCTTTGAAGCTAAGCCGACCAAAGTCATGAAGGTTCAACACCGTTATTATGGAATTAGCTGGTTGCAACCAGAAGGAAACGCCATTGTTACAGAATACAACTGGAAAAAAAGATGGCGAACCACTTATCTCGTTAATATCGATGATCCGAGCATAACTCCAAAAAAAATCATTGATATCAGTTCTCAGGACCGCTACAACGATCCTGGTCGCCCCGTCTCCACGATAACACGAGCCGGGGAATATATCCTTCTTCAGGATAAAGACTGGGTTTATCTCTCAGGAAGCGGTGCCTCTCCAAAAGGAGACATGCCCTTTCTGGACAAACTCAATCTCAAATCCATGAAAAAGGAACGATTATTCCAGTCGAGCGAAGGAAGCTATGAGTCTTTCATCGACTTTGTCGGAGAATCCAGGAAGCAAATCATTACCCGGTACGAATCCAAGACCGAGCCTCCCAACTATTATCTTGTAGACCTAAAAAGGAAAAAGAAGACGGCACTTACGGATTACAAAGACCCTGCTCCCCAGCTAACCGGCTTAAAAAAACAGCTCATCAAGTACACAAGAGAGGATGGTGTGGAGCTTTCCGGAACATTATATCTGCCCCCGGGATATAAAGAAGGAGAAAGACGGCCATGCGTGGTCTGGGCTTATCCTCGCGAATACAGTGACCGAAGGATCGCAGGGCAAGTAAGGGGCTCCCCTCATCGGTTCACTTTTTTCAGAGGTACATCCCAGCTTTTCTTTCTCACTCAAGGATATGTTCTCCTCGATGGGGCTCAAATGCCGGTTGTCGGTGATCCGAAAACCATGAACGACACATTTGTCGATCAGATAGTCTCCAGTTTAAAGGCAGCCATTGACAAACTGGATTCCATGGGAGTCATTGACCCCAAGCGCGTCGGTGTTGGAGGACATAGCTATGGCGCTTTTATGACAGCTAATTTGCTGGCGCACTGCGACCTTCTGGCGGCCGGAATTGCAAGGTCCGGAGCTTACAATAGAACCCTGACGCCATTCGGATTTCAGAGCGAGCGGAGAACGCTCTGGCAAGCCCCTGAACTTTATTTCAAGGTCTCTCCTTTCATGCATGCTCACAAGATCAATGAGCCTATTCTTCTCATCCATGGAGAAGCCGATAACAATTCCGGCACGTTCCCCATCCAGTCCCGGAGACTCTTTCATGCATTGAAAGGACATGGAGCCAATGTCCGCCTTGTTATGCTCCCCAATGAAAGCCATGGTTACAGAGCGCGCGAGTCTGTCCTTCATGTTCTCGCTGAGATGCTCGAGTGGTTCGATAAATACGTGAAAAATAAATAGCATCCTTTCATTATGGGTTTGATAAATCAAACCACTACATACAAGGTTACTGCATTCCCTTTTGTCGTTTGTAATCACAGAAGAAAAAGGGGACTGTCCCCTTTTTCCTAACCTTTTTTTTATTGAATAAAGAGGCCACATATTTTAAGATGAAAGGTTCAGACCTGGCATTTTAGAAATAAATTCTCAAGCGTCACAATATCACAGGACAAGGAGAAGCAAAAAAATGAAAGGCATGAGATATCGGGTTTTTATAATTGCCTCCCTGCTGCTGGTCATAATCGTTGTGCCAATCTTAAGCTCAGCTCAAGAAGCCCAGGAAATAACCGCCAGAATATCTTCCTGGCTCGTCCTAGGTCCTCATCCTGTGCCCCTCCCTGCGTTT
>CAZSPM010000468.1:0-2269 GCA_964608785.1 uncultured Eubacteriales bacterium | reverse complement strand
GCTCGTGCCTTTTCTCCCTTAATGTTGAAATTGGTCGTAATAAATCTCCGTAGTCAACGAGAACCATATCGGGCTTAAACCCGCGAGTTGTTAATTTCTCTATGTGATTTTTTAAAGTCTGACAACTGGCGGACTTTGTGGGATATTCCTTTACGATTAGTTGCCCCTCGATCATCTGAACTTTTTCGTAAATTTCCTCCTTGAAATCCTTCAAATCATTGAGGGGAACATTCGTTATGCAACTGTCAAAGCGAGACCCAACGACTGTTTCAGACAATTCTAGTGTATAATATACCACATTCTTTCCGGCCTTGAGTGCTTGAGCGCCGATGTGGACGAGAGCCATGCTTTTCCCGGCTCCCGTGGGAGCAATGACTACGCCGAGTTCTCCCTGCCCCAGACCTTGGTGAGTTATCGCGTCGATTTCTTCCCAGCCAGTACCAATTGGATTTCTAGCTTTAAAGAGGAAGCGCTGCTCAAAATCCTTCACATAATCATGGCCAAAATTGGAGTCTGACCCAAGCTTCAAAGCCTCATTGATAACCTGCGAGATCTCATCGAAGGACGAGTTCTTGAGTAGCTTGACAGACTTGAGCATTGCCTCTTTTAACTTCTGTTTTCTGCAAAAGTCCAGAGAGGTCTCGATGATATATTCGGAGTCCTCGATTCTAGACTTGGAGATTCTGGCGAAGAAGCCCCGAAGCTGTTGTTGGACCGAATCATTCTCTTCGGAGATCTCGGTTCTCAAAATGGAGGTCATAATCTTTTCTGTCGGATGGACAGAATACTTTTCCCGATATTTCTTGACTAACTGAACAAAAGTCTGGAGATATTTAAGCTCCAGAAAATTAATATTCAAAACCTCGAACATCTGATCAGCAAATGGCCTATCGACCAAGATCAGATGACATAAAGTTTCCTGAAAGTCTTTGCCATATTGGCTAAAGTCCTCCTTTGGCATTGAACCCCCTTATCTATCTTAATATAACACGAGAATCTCTGCCTGTCAAGCTTTACTTGAAATTCTTTTGAAGGTTGAAAATAGATCGGACGTATCCCAGTTTCCAAAGCCATCTTCGGCCATACGTTTAATTACTTCTGTTTTGTTAAATTCTGGAGTGAAGTTGTCAAGAATGTGTTTTACCTTGTTTTTATCGTTTAGGGACATGGTTGGCGCGTAAAGCTGCATAATTTTATAATTCTCCTCAATCACATCTTGAGCTTCACAGATAGAGGCAAACGCCTTGAGGCCGGTGTTGTCATTTTCACAGAACTCAATGAGATCGCTGATTGTCACCGATTTCTCTTCGGCGAAAAACGGGAATCTCTTGGAGATAGTCCCGAGACCAACGCCCCTTACTCCCGGAAGATTATCAGACTTGTCTCCGGCCATGGCCCTAGCAAGTGCGAAATTGGTCGGATGAATCTTGAACTCTTCCAAGATCCTTGGCTTGTTTACAAACTTCTTCTGTATGGGTCTATAGAGGACCGTTTCATCGTCGCAAAGTTGAAAGAAGTCCTTGTCGCTCGAAACAATAATCTTTTCCCAACCCGAATATTGCGGAGATTGAGTTACATATGAGATGATATCATCAGCCTCGACGCGGTCTGCCATCAATTGGATAACAGGCATGAAGTTGAGCATCTCCATTAGACGATACTGTTGCCAAACCTTGTTTTGCATCTCTTCGTCTTTTGTAAGTACTCGGACATCGCGGTTGAGCCGGATAGGCTTGCGCCCCTCCTTATAGTTCGAGTTGACCTCTTTTCTGCGGAGGGATCCTCCGGCGCCGTCCCAAGCGATAATAATCTCATCCGGCTTCATCTCTCGGCAAAGCTTCTGAAGAATCCCAAGGAACCCCTTATAGCCGCCGATTGGTTGCCCGTTCTTCGAAAGGCTTGGATTAACAATGTACGCTCTAAAATACGCATTGAGCGCGTCAACAATCATTACTCTTTTCATCATATTTTTATTATACCCTAAGTTGGGGTGCTTGTCAAGAGAAAATCCACATATCTGGACATTATTATATCCCTAGACTCTTCATCGGGCGAATTCATCCATGCCCACACCCAAGTTTTTTTGAGATTTTCAATATCCTGTTTGTGAATAGAAATCTCATCTTCAAACATTGCTATCTGAATTTCAGAAATTTCTGGTAATTCTACGCCCACCTCGTTGGCGATCCTATGCAGAGACAGGATTTTATCCTCGTTTGCTGCCTCGGTAGCTTCCATAAATTTCTCCTCCTTCTTTTCTTTTTCCCGA
>CAZSPM010000467.1:0-2270 GCA_964608785.1 uncultured Eubacteriales bacterium | reverse complement strand
GAATAAAGAGAGAGCTGCAGAACCACAGTGGATTAGGGACGGCTTCTATGTCAAGCTTCCGATGAAAGACAAGCACGGACGTTCTGCTTATTTTGACCTGACTTATATCATACCTTTTGGAGATTTAGTTTCCGGTCAGTTATTCGAGAGACAGATTAACAGAGAAACCGGACTGCCTGAATCACGGGCTGAGGGTATGCTGAAAAAAGCCCCTGTTATAAATCTGATAACAGAGATCGGAAAGAATCAAGATTTCTTCGGAAATAAGATATGGAGAGATTCAGACTCTCAGAGTAAACAGATGGCAGATTTATTCAGGCACGTTGCTAAAAGCTATCTCCCTCCTGTCATTGCAGATCAAATACCAGGGGGATTCAGAACTAAAGGCAAAAAAGCCGGACAGAGAAGGCCCGGGCTGTTTAAAAGAATAAGCGAAGCCGGTCCTGACTCACAATTCCGCTCAGGAACTCAAGAACTCCTCAGGAATATAGGCTTAAAAACACAGCCTGTTAATCTTGAGATTCAGACACAATATTCAGAGTGGGAAAGGAAAAAGGCTCTGGAATCCCTTTTAAAAGAAAAGGGCGTGCTCGGAGAATTCCGCAGAACCTTCATCTCCAAATAAAAATCATATCATTTTTTTTCTTGACTTTTTAAGATTAGGGGTATAATCTTAAATCAAGAACGGAGAAATGATGGCAAAAAGCTCCCCTTACCCATCAAGCATAAATGAAATGCTCAAAACAAGAAAGAGCATTGACGTTACCTACACTAGCGATAGAGAGAGAAGCAAGAAATACAACGATCATAACTACCCGAGCTGGATATGGATTTTTAACAACGTAGAGGGTAAGGACGGTGTAGGGTTTTTCGCAAACAACAAGGACGCTCAATTAGCCCTCCTGAAATACGCTGAACCCGGTGTACGCATACGGATAACGATGGAGGACTACAAAGTAACCGTATTGCCGCTAAATCCTGATAAATACGTAAAAAATGAAATATCGAAAATCGCTCCAATTACCAATGCACAGTCAAGCAAAGTCACTGCTTTGGCTCTGGCAAAAGACTATCTTACTGCGAATTTAATCACCCTTGACGATTTGTTTGAGTGGGCTGAGAAATTCCGCGCTTATATAGACAAGGACATCCCTAAAAAGAGTTCAACCGCTTCTAAGAAAAAGAGGCCGAAAGCGGGAACGAGGGCTAAGAAGCCGAAAGAGAAGAAGGTGGTATTAGGCCGGTTCTCAGGAGAGCCGAACACGGAAACCGCAACAGAGCTTCTGGAGATGCTTAGGGCTGACAAAAGGTTCAACAGCGATGTCGATCAGGTTAAGGAGTGGATTGAAAAACAGATCAAAATCTACTTTGATGGGAAAATAAAGTGGGAACCCGAAGGAAAATTAAAAGACGAAGTTATCCAATTTGACTCTAAATTCGTGGAGTATTTGATAAAAGAGCTTGAGAAGCCTGTCAAATAAAAAGTTTTTTCAAGAATTATCTTGACATAGCTAAGATTATCTGTATGCTTCTATTCGATAGCTAATTGGAGATATAAATTGAAACAAAACCTAGGCGGGATCATTTCCGAAACTCTTCACAGGCTTTTCCGATTTGCTATCACCCGCCTAGGTCTTTTATTTTAAGAAAGGGAGATATTGGAGAAAGATATAGACAGGACCAAATTTATAGGATCTTCGGAGATAGCAGCCGTTTGTGGCCTTTCAAGGTGGGCGACTCCGCTCTCGGTGTGGGCAGAGAAAACAGGATTGGTGGATCCTGACGACTTAAGCGAAGTGGAATGTATAGAGTGGGGGATAAGGCTCGAGGAGCCTGTTGCTCAGAAGTTCGCGGATAAGCACGATGTCAAAATAATGGCATATAAAAAACGCTTTACCCATCCTGAGCATGACTTCCTTAGCTGTGAGCTGGACCGGATCATAACTGGGACCGATACCATTATTGAGGTCAAGACCTGCAATGCCTGGAAAGCGAAAGAATGGGACGGAGAGGAATATCCCTTAGAATATTGCTACCAAGTGCAGTTTGCAATGGGACTTTCGGGCCGGAAGAAGGCTTGGATGGTATGTCTGATAGGCGGTCAGAAATACGTTGAGAAGGAGCTGGATTTCGACCAAGAAATGTTCGATACGATGGTCGAAAAAGCCGTTGAGTTCTGGGGCATGGTTCAGGAAAGAGTCCCCCCTGTTGCCGTGTCAGGCGATAGAGATATACTGTCTGAGCTTTACCCGGGCGATGATGAACTCGAT
>CAZSPM010000466.1:0-2273 GCA_964608785.1 uncultured Eubacteriales bacterium | reverse complement strand
ATGGCCCAGGTCATGTCCCAAGGCAATGGCTTCTGTCAGGTCTTCATTTAACCGGAGTGCTTTGGCAATGGTACGAGCGATCTGAGAGACTTCCAGCGTATGCGTCAACCTGGTCCGGTAGTGGTCTTCGTAAGGGGCGAGAAAAACCTGGGTCTTGTGTTTTAATCTCCGGAAGGATTTAGAATGTATAATTCGGTCCCTGTCTCGCTGGAAAGCTGTCCTTAAAGGATGAGGATTTTCGTGGCGTTCCCTGCCCTTTGATTGTACACTCAGACATGCTTTCTCTGACAGAGTCTCTTTCTCAAGTTCTTCCAGCCTCTCTCTGATAGACATGGGGGTCAGGCCTTTATAACTTTTATAATTATCATATGAAAATTATGCCCCTTATTTTATTAACAGAAAAGCATAACGATTCATCGCTTGCTCATAATCAGAAAGAACATGGATCAGATACCCAGCCTGCCGGACAGTTGAATAGACATCCACACACATGGCTTCCGGAGTAGGCCGCGCCATTTTCGGCTCTTTGCATTCCTCTTTTATCCCTGGACATTCATTACAAATGTTACAGCTATCCAAAAACAAAAGGAAAGCCTTCTCATAGCCAGATACAAAAATTTCTCGCTCCAATTTCAGGAGTTTCAGGTTGATTTTTCTTGTCCAGGCAAAACGGTCTTCAGGCTTGGCCATTTTTTTCTCGAAATGAAAGATGACAGCTTCTTTATAATCCTTAAAAAATTTCTCGCATTCAGACACTGATGGCAGATTTGGCGGACATGTGGCTGTGTTCCCGTATTCGTTGCATCCGAACATGCATTTCATCCGAACCCATTGGGCTGTGACGATTTTCTGGGGATCAAACCATTTGAATTCCGTGAATTTGTGCGCCAGGAATTTCTCTTCAAGTTTTTTTCTTTCAACCATGAATTATATCACCTTATAATAGATTTTTTTGGGTAGCCCATTATAACACAGGAATTTGATACTCGCTAGAACAATGACATAGGGGCTTGATTCATCATGCCACACCATTCTTAATAGCAGGGTGGCATCCAGGGGCCTGCCCCCAACACTGATTGGGGGCCTGCCCTCAACACTGATTGAGGGAACGTCCCCATTAATTTGAGGTTGAATTTTTTTGCGGGTTTGATTAAGTTTAATCTTGGTTTTAAGATAACATAGGGCTGCAACACTCACTATGATTGAAGAAAACGTTAAGAAAATAATCGAGGAGCTTCCCCCAGGTGTACAACTAGTGGCTGCTGCCAAAACTAGAACGCCAGAAGAAATCCTGAAAGCGGCTGAAGCAGGAATCCAAATTATCGGGGAGAACTATGTCCAGGAAGCTCTTGCCGCTTCTAACATGGTCGGACACAGAGTGAAATGGCATTTCATCGGACACCTCCAGAGAAACAAAGTGAAAAAAGCTGTCGAGATATTCGACATGATCGAAACTGTAGATTCAGTTGAACTCGTAAAAGAAATTGATAAACGCTCGAACCAAAAGGACAAAATCATGCCAGCCCTGATAGAGATAAACAGCGGCAGAGAAAAACAAAAATTTGGCATTTATCCCGAAGATGCAGAGAGCTTCATTAAAGAAATTTCAGGCTTCAAAAATATAAGGATTCAAGGTCTTATGACCATAGGACCTATGTTCGGCGATCCAGAAGACGCCCGCCCTTACTTTATCGAAACCAGAAAAGTGTTTGAAAAGATAAAATCTCTCAACTTGCCTGATGTGGAGATGAAGTATCTCTCAATGGGAATGACAAACTCGTACCTGATTGCTATAGAGGAGGGCGCTAATATGGTGAGAATCGGGACTAAAATCTTTGGCCCAAGAGATTACGATTAGATGTCTTCTTCTTCTGTTCCCTCTTATTCTTCTTCCTTTTTTGCCCTCTCGGTTTCTTCCACAGCTTCCTCTACGGCTTGATCAAAGTCCTCTCTTAAATCTTCTCCAGCCTCTTTGCCCATTTTTTTCATCCAGCGGGCAATACTGCTGGGATCATTCTCATCCAGACCTGAAAGCTTTGAGGGATCAGCTAGACTTTCCAGCCGGCTCTCGTCCGAACGGGAAATTGCCACCCGGGAGATAATTTTCTCAAGCTTTCTGCTTCCACATTTCTTACATTTTGGGACTAATGAAGATTTAACGCTCAGAGTAACAAACGTGGATTTTTTCCCGCAATCCTGGCATTGGTATTTATAGATGAGCATCATCGATCACCTCTAGAATGATAACATCACTCTGTAGAGCAGTTGAATGC
>CAZSPM010000465.1:0-2283 GCA_964608785.1 uncultured Eubacteriales bacterium | reverse complement strand
CTCGACTACAAAAAAAAAAAAAAAAAAAAAGACACGGTTCCAAAAATTTTTTCTCTTGGCCAATTTTTTTTTAAATAAAAAAAAAACCTTTTTGTGCACAAATTTTTTACCAAACCCCAACTTTTCTTGTGACTCGGGCATAACCCTGAGCTGCATGAATGGCGCCCTGCTCATGCCGTGTGAGGACATGCCTGAAACACTTATCGTACTGATAAAGTGCATCATAAAAAGGCATAATTGCTCCACCCGGGTAACCAAAAAGCGTATCAACTCCTTCTTCAAGAAAACTTAGCAGGATGGCTTCCGATCCGGAAACCGTGGCACCTGCTTCTAATGTTTTTGTGTATGCTTCTTTACATTCTTGCATGGTGATGGTTTCTATTTCTTCTTTATTTTTGATCGCTTTGAATTTCTCTTGTTGCTCCTTTGTCGGCAGAACTTACGAAGTGGGCATAGGCCTGCAATGCCTTACTAACAACTCTCTTTCGCACAGGTTTAAATGCGAGAGATTTTTTTGAGAGTTCTGCTTTTTTCCTGTTTGCTAATTCCTCTTTGGTGATTTCAACTTCTATCAATCTTTTTTTAATATCGATAAATACCTTGTCCCCATCCTGAACCAATCCAATATTTCCCCCTGCAGCGGCCTCTGGTGAAACATGTCCCATGGATAAACCAGAAGTCCCGCCCGAAAACCTTCCGTCGGTAATCAGAGCACAAACCTTATCAAGACCTTTGGATTTTAGATATGATGTTGGGTAAAGCATTTCCTGCATTCCTGGCCCGCCTTTTGGCCCCTCAAAAAGAATGAGGACCACATCTCCGGCTTTGATCTCATCGTTGAGAATGGCTGCAGAAGCATCATCCTGGGAATGAAAAATCCTGGCTGTGCCCCTGAAAGTTTTTAATTCCTCGGCAACACCAGCGGTTTTAACCACACAGCCATCCTCTGCAATATTACCGTACAAGATGGCCAAACCACCATCCTGACTGTAGGCATTTTCTTTATTTCTAATGCAGCCATATACCCGGTCAGTATCCAGTTCCACAAAGAGACTTCTTTGGGATCCCATTTCAAGCTTTCTACCTGAGGGTCCCGGAGCCGCAAAATAAACCTCTGTTGCCTGTTGCTTTAATGAATTATTGGAAATACTCGATTGACTATCGTGGGCCTTTTGGTTCAAAAGATTGAAATTCTCAATGATATCACAAGCACTTAGAGCATCTCCTAAAGAATTGTAATCCAGCCTTTTTGCAGAGCTGTCGATCAGTTTGGCCCTATTGAGTTCAGCCATTATCCCGAGAATCCCTCCAGCCCGATTCACATCTTGCATGTGGTATTTGGAACTTGGGGCTACTTTACACAGGTTTGGAATTTTTCTTGAGAGTGAATCAACATCATCCAAAGTGAAGTTTACTTCCCCTTCCTTAGCCATGGCAAGCATGTGCAGAATGGTATTTGTGGATCCTCCCATGGCTATATCCAGACTCATTGCATTTAAGAATGATGTTCGGTTAGCAATGGATCTTGGAAGAACATCTGCATTGCCATTGAGGTAGTAGTCATTGGCAGTTTTAACGATCAGGCGGGCACCATCAAGGATCATCCGGGTACGCATTTCATGAGTAGCGACTATCGTTCCATTTCCAGGCAATGCCAGGCCAAGAGCCTCAGCGAGCGAATTCATTGAATTAGCAGTAAATAATCCACTGCAAGAACCACAGGTCGGGCAAGCCAATTCTTCAAGCTGATCAAGGTGCTTATCTGAAACTGAAGGATCAGCAGCTGCCACCATTACATCAACCAGATCATAATCCACCCCATCAATCTGTCCCGCTTCCATGGGGCCTCCGGAAACAAAAACTGCCGGGATATTCAAGCGCATGGCAGCCATCAGCATACCAGGAGTAATCTTATCACAATTAGAGATACAAATCATGGCATCGACACCGTGAGCATTACACATGTATTCCACAGAATCAGCTATTATATCTCTTGAAGGCAACGAATACAGCATACCAGAATGGCCCATGGCAATCCCATCATCAATAGCAATAGTATTGAATTCAGCCGCAAAACACCCTGACTTTTCAATCTCTGCCTTGACTATTTGGCCGATTGCGTGCAGATGTGTATGACCTGGAACAAATTGGGTAAAGGAGTTCACCACTGCAATGATAGGCTTCCCGAATTGCTCAGCTTGCATTCCATTCGCTCTCCACAAGCTCCTGGCTCCTGCCACTCTTCTTCTCCCTGGCGAAATCTCCCATCTCCAAGACAGGCAA
>CAZSPM010000464.1:0-2290 GCA_964608785.1 uncultured Eubacteriales bacterium | reverse complement strand
CAGCACTCTGGATTCCTGCTTTCACAGGAATGACGAACATGATTCTGGATTCCTGTGGAGCTAGTGCCTGTGGAGCTAGTGCCTGCGGAGCTTGTACCTGCGAAGCTTGTGCCCGCAAAGCTTGTACCTGCGAAGCTTGTACCTGCAAAAGCAGGTAGCAGGTAGCGGGAATGACATTTTTTCAACCTCCATGAAACCTAAAAAATACTCGCGTATTAAAGGTCTGATCCCATCGAGTACCATCGAGTACTAAACAGCACTCTGGATTCCTGCTTTCACAGGAATGACGAACATGATTCTGGATTCCTGCTGGATTAAAAAAAATGTCATTCCCGAGAAAGAGGGAATCCAGGCTTGTTCCCGCTGAAACGGGAAACCAGATATATAAAAGACTCTTATCCAGATTGGTCTGGATTCCTGCTTGCGCAGGAATGACAGAAAGTTACCAAGGTCTGACCCCATCGAGTACCATCGAGTACTAAACAGCACTCTGGATTCCTGCTTGCGCAGGAATGACAGAAAGTTACCAAGGTCTGATCCCAATGCCACCAGGAATGACAGAAAGTCACCAAGGTTTGACCCCATTGTTTACTGGTTAAATTATAAAAGTTTTAAAGGTCTGACCCCAATGTTTAAAAAAAAATGGTTTTTTCAAGGAAAAATTATTGACTCGATTTGTAAAAAATATTATAAGGGAGAAGAGCAGAATTTTCCAACAGAACCGTTCGATTTATAGAGCCTTTAGCTCATTTTATATAAGCAAAAGGTCGTATTAGTCTCAGCCGAGGTTCAAGTTTTTTTGAAAAGAAACAGATAGGGTTTATCCGTAAAAAATAACAATGGCCCAGTCTATCATACTCACCCTGAATGAAAATCCCCAAGAAACAGAACTCCTCGATTCTTTCTGCCGCATTGTGGGCACAGTCTATCACACGAGTTACTCAAAGAATGCGACTGCGCTTCTTGAAACTGTGGACTTTGACGTTCTGGTGGTAAGCGCCTCTCTGGCCAGTTACTCATCTCTTAAAGGATTACTCAAGAAAAATATAAGTGTCATCATCACAGGAGATGAGGAAGAGAAGCTGAAAGAAATCAAACGCGAATGGCCTCTAAGCTTTTTCATTGACCATCACATAACTCCTTACAAAGATCAAGCTAAAGCCAGTTTCCTCCGGATGCTGAATACAGCGGCTGAACATTCTCAGCTCAAAAAAAAGGTCGAGAAACTGACAAGCTATATAGAACGCAGCGAAACAAAGCTCAAAGAGGCTTATTCAGAAATTAAATCAATCAACAAGCTCATCGGTAACACCATCCTCAAAGAATCTCAAAGGCACATTGCCATAGGGGCAAAATACATCCTGCTCCAGAGAGAAAAGCACAAAATCGAAGAACTCCTGAAAAAACTCTACAAGGCTAACGATGTCATCAGTCTTCTTGATATTGTCACGGATATAAAAGAAATCGTTAAGGCCAAAGGCATTACAATCTATATACTGGACGAACACGAGACCCTCGGAAATTACCTCAAGCCGTTAGTGTGGGATGACACGTTTCTCTCTCATCCAGATTTCTCGAAATATATCGCTTTGCTCGATTCTTCTGATTTTGCGGCAGCAGTGGCACGCGGGGGCGAAGAAATAAACATCACTCGCTTAATCACTGATGAAAGGATGTCCAAAAGATATATAGAACAGCTCAAATTCCCTCTGAAGAGCATACTGTGTGTACCCATTAAGCACGACAAAGATATCATTGGAGTACTAGAAGTTTACAACAAAATAAGTCTCGAAGGCGTGGAGGATGGAGGCTTCACCAAAGAAGACCAGAGGATCTTGCGCAGGTTATGTGAACATATATCCATTGCCATCACAAAGCTTAACCTCATCCAGTATGATCCGCTCACTGGTCTGCTGCGGCCCGATCCTTTCTTCGATAAGGTCATCCTGAAGTTAAAATCTCATTATAAAAGGCGTGAGGAAGTGGGTTCATACGCCATGGTCATGGGTGATGTGGACTGGTTCAAAAATTACAACGATCGAAACGGACACGAAGCAGGAAACCGGTGTCTCAGGGAATTGGCTAAAGTGTTGAAATCCTCGATCAGGGAGGAGGACCTTCTGTGCCGGTATGGTGGAGAGGAATTCCTGTTTTGTCTTACAGGCTTAACGGACGTGGAACAAGCTTACAATCTCACAGAGAGAATCCGGAAATATGTTGAAAAGCAACAATTTGAGTTTCAGGAATTCCAGCCCTGGAAAAATCTAACCATGAGCTTTGGTATAGCCCA
>CAZSPM010000463.1:0-2304 GCA_964608785.1 uncultured Eubacteriales bacterium | reverse complement strand
CTGGGATTTCTAATTTTCTATCAATCCTGATATTTTTCTCAACGTAATTTTCATATGCAGGAGCGATATTTTATTCTCTTGATGAGCCCCCTTCTTCTTCAATAAAAATTTTCTTTTCGATGACATTGTAAATATCTTGGATAGCCTCTCCGTAGAGGGTTTCATCTCCCACCATCATCTTAAACCCATTGTATTCTGGAGGATTGTGAGAGCCGGTAATTATCACTCCGGCCTCATTTTTTTTGTAATACATAGTGAAATAGAGAAGAGGGGTAGGGATGACACCTAAATCTGTAACCTTGCATCCCGTGGAGAGAAGGCCTTTAGTGAGAGCTTCAGAATAGGGAGGGGAGCTGAGGCGGCAATCTCTCCCGAGGGCAACTTCTCTACTTTCCTGCTGGCGAAAATAAGTCCCAATTCCTTTGCCCAATAGTTCAACGGTTTCTGGGGTTAAATCCTTATCTACAATTCCTCTTATATCGTATTGCCTGAAGATTTCGGGACTGATATTCACTCTTTTCCTCCATACTAGGCTCTATGATGAAAAAATAATGATTTCAATATCCTTTGCTTTTTTGTCTTGCGCTCTAAGTTCTTTCTTTTTTTGCGGCTTTGGTTAATTTTTTAATGTTGGCTTCTATCGTTCCCCATTTATCCTGGGCTTCAAGAATAAATTCGATAAACTCGCGAACAGCTCCTCTACCACCCGGCATGCTGCAAATAAAATGGCAGTTTTTCTTTATCTCGGGATGAGCATCTGCCACAGCTCCGGCAAGACCGACGGTCTTGATGACCTCCAGGTCTCCTAGGTCGTCTCCTATGTAGGCGATTTGTTTAGGATTGAGGCTGTTTTTTTCCAGGATTTCAGTAAGAACCCTTTTTTTATCAAGAATCCCCTGGTGGACTTCCCTGATGTTCAGGTTTTCAGCTCTCTTTTGCAGTGATTTTGATATCTTCCCGGTTATGATGCCAGTCTTTAAGCCGGCCAAATGAGCAAGCAGAATTCCTGTCCCGTCTTTGACATTATAGGATTTGAGTTCTTCGCCATCGGGGAAAACGATAAGAGTTCCATCAGTCAGGGTTCCGTCGACGTCCATGATAATCATTCTGATTTTTTGGGCTCGTTCTCTATCTTTCATCAGAACATCTCTGTTCGCCACAAATCATGGAGATGGATGATGCCTCCAATTCCCCCTTTTTTATTCTTGACGATCAAGGAGGTAATCTTATTCTCTTCCATGAGATTGAGAGCCTTGGTGGCTAAATCCTCTTTTTCGATCGTGAAAGGATTTTTGGTCATGCAGTCTTTGGCTGTTTTTTGTAGCAGGTTCTTTCTGTATTTTTGAACCATCCGTCTCAGATCGCCATCGGTTATAATTCCTAAGAGTTTTTCTTCCTCGTCAATGACGCAGGTCATCCCCAATTTTTTGCTGGTCATTTCTTTAAGAACATCTTTCATGGAGGTTGCTAGAAGGACTCGGGGGATCTGCTTTCCTGTATGCATTAAGGTTTTAACTTTGAGGAGATTTTTCCCGGCTTCCCCCTTAGGGTGAAAAAAGGCAAAGTCCTTCTCCCCGAAGCCCTTTTTTTTCATCAGAGCGATGGCAATAGCGTCTCCAAGGGCTAATGCGGCTGTCGAACTTGCTGTGGGAACCAGGCTGCAGGGGCCTGCTTGCTTTTCTATCTTTGCTTCGAGCACGACATCGCTATATTTGGCCAACTTTGAGTTTTTATTCCCTGTGATACTGATGAGTTTCACGCCGATTCTTTTCACAAAATCCAAGAAATGAACAATTTCTCTAGTTTCCCCGCTGTAAGAGATAGCGATGAGAATATCTTCTTTGAGAATCATGCCGAGATCTCCATGTCCGGCCTCGGCCGGATGGACAAAAATGGCTGGAGTTCCGCAGCTGGACAGGGTGGCTGCAACCTTGCGGGCAACAAGGCCTGATTTTCCCATCCCCGTAACTATTACTCGAGACTTTGTCCTTGAAAGAAGCTCAACTGCGGTGACAAAACTTTCATCCAACCTGTTGGATAACGCTTTAACAGCCCTTGCCTCCGAATTCAAGACATCCTTACCGGTTTGAATAATGTTATTTTTAGTCATATTCTTTTATTACCCCTCAATGAGGATTGTTATCACTATCTGTGGCTTTTATTAGCTGCAGAAGTGAAAGAAGAAGAGAGCGTAAAGCATTTAAATTCAATGAGTTAAAGCTATCCGATAGGGCCTTTGCAGGCTTGTCATGGACTTCAAGGAAAATCCCATCTGCCCCCACACTTGTGCCTGCCTTTGCTATG
>CAZSPM010000462.1:0-2315 GCA_964608785.1 uncultured Eubacteriales bacterium | reverse complement strand
CACCATATTTAATTGCATCTTTCAAAGCCACTTTAGTGATACGAACATGATGACCACAGTCATTATTAAATCGAGTTCCAACATAAACATTTTTAGCTAATTTAATTTTTTGTTTAGGTGTCATTTTTTTCTCCTTCCTTTTAATAAAGCATGAATTAATTTTGCTTCTTTACCATTCTTTTTAAGGCCAGCTCTTTCAATTCCTTCATCAACTGCTTTTTTATTATATTGAGGTTTATAAACCATTTCGTTTCTCCTTAGTAATCTCTAAATTGTTTCGGAACAAAAACGTCTTGAGTGTAGTTGACTTCGTAATGATCTACTTCATATTTCAATACCAACAGAGCGCCTTCAACTCCCACCACCACCATCAATATCGCTAGAAATTCAATCATTTTTTTCTCCTTTTTTCTCAACCACATCCATATAATAGGCAATATTTACCTATATGTCAACACATTTTGTTGTTATTTTTTACTTTTTATGGAAATAACCAGAGAGGAATCTAAGTGCTTGATTGAGTTGATTATTCACCCATTGTGGCGACATCTTCATTTTGTGGGCTATATCGGCTTGGGATAGGCGGTGTGCATAGATATGAGTGATTATCAGCGATTCATCAGGTGGTAAGGTATCAATGGCCTTATCTGTCTCTAGTTCCTCGCTAAAATTGCTTTGGTGGGCTGTTGAAGGGATTAATGAGGCATAGGCTTTATTCTTTGATAAAATACCATAATTCTCGCCACACATTCTTTTGGCTCTTCTCGCCTCTGTGACTAGCCCGTACAAATTTGTCGATGTCTTGACTTGTGGGCCAACGTGTCTATTTTGACGATAGTATGCTCCCCACGTTTCTAACCGGGAAACTATGTTTTCTCGTTGCTCTAGCTTTTTGTCGAGGCTTTCTCTATCCATTAATAATATCGCTAACAAATTGCAACGCTTCCTCAACGCTCGATATTACCTCGACCTGACCTTCCCAGTCGTAGTGCCACTTCTTTTGATCATCAGTTAATTGCTGTTGGGATTTATATTTTTTACCATCCTTGACTTCAATGAGATAATTTACTCCCTCATATCCGCATAATAAGTCTGGACAGCCATTTCCAACTTCGTGAAGATGCTGAACAGACACACCTGATTCTCGTAAGGCAAAAACAATTTTCTTTTGGTTATCATCGACTCTTTTTCTCAATTTTAATTACTCCCATGTCGATCCAAGTTCTCCAGGTTCTAAGCATAGCTCTTCTCATGTAAAATTCTCTGTCTGCATCTGATAATTCTTTGTCACTTCTTCTGTCAATAACATCGTGGCAATCTGAACAACCAAAAGCTGCTGATATTGAGTCTGAAGTTTTACCGCCCATTTTGCCTGTACCAGAATCATCAGGCAAATGACACAGAACAGTTGTCTCCCTATTGTAGTTGCAACAATTAGGAATGTTAAAGGTGCAATCCTGGTGTTTAGCTGTTTCTCTCAGATTCATGTCGGATTATTGTATCACCAAGTAAGGTTGCTATTTGAGGAACGATTGAATTTCCTAAAGCCTTTAGTTTTGCAACTCTGTCAGAAATCCCGGTGCCAAGTTTAGGCACTTCTCTATCTCTGTAAGCGATTCCGTTATCATCGAGTTTTCTTCGTACTCTATCAGCCAGTTCAGAGGGTAGCCCATCAACCAAGTCACAAATAAAGGATTCAGATGCCCACACATTCTTTTTCCTTCTGGTTTCTCTATTGCGTAATCCAGTCTCCCCCATTGAGTGTCGTTTTTCCCGGAACCTTTGTGGTCGCTCGCTGTTGGAGTTGGGTACATCATTACCGCATTTGGCAATGTGTCGGCTGGATGTCCTTTTCGCTCTTGTCTCCCCTTCCCCAATTGACCTTTGTGATCCCTTGCTGTCGGAGTTGGGAACAGATGTTTCTTGTGGGCTATCGGTGTTCCGTTCTTGTTCATGTAGGGATGCCCGGCTTCCATCGTTTTTGCCAGACTCCCTGTTGGACATTTCGATCCGTCCGTTGCGATTGGAGTTGGGTACATCTTCTGTTTTTCCTCGAACAGTATCGCATCCGATAGTTTTGCTCCGTAAGTCATGTGTGGTTTGTTCTTCTTTCTCAGAATATAGCCTCCGTTCTTTGTCCTCTCCACTCTGTCCGATTGTTCCCCCCCTTTCGCACAACCCGCTGTCGGAGTTGGCCACATCTTCAATCTCTTTGGGTTTAAACTCCCCCCTATCATTCTCTCCGCTTCTCTCTTTGATATTTCCCCTCTCTCGACTTTTTCTCTCAATTGCATAATGTATTCTTCTGTCTGAGA
>CAZSPM010000461.1:0-2317 GCA_964608785.1 uncultured Eubacteriales bacterium | reverse complement strand
GGTTTGAGAAGGCTAAATCTTCCGATGTCGCTTTAACCATTCCTGAATATTTTCTCCTGACGGTTCTATGTCTTACCCACACAAAATGGAAGAGTACCTTTTATTTTATTATTCATAGTCCGATGGGTTCTTTGAATTCTCCGAATACTTCTTTGAAAACCTTGGTTACTTCCCCCAGAGTGGCATAGCTTCTCACAGCCTTCAAGATATGAGGCATTACATTCTCTTTAGTCTGAGCAGCCTTTTTCAATTTGCCCAGGGCATCCCTAACCTCATCCTCATTCCTTGAAGCTTTAATCTTTTTGAGCTTCATCTTCTGTTCTTCAGCGACTTCAGGATTGAAGGGATGGAACTCTATATCCGTCTTCTCTTCTTCTGTCAGGTATTTATTCACCCCTATTTTTGTGATTTCTCCTGACTGGATCTTTCTCTCCCGCATGTAAGCCTGCCGGCTCACTTCACTTTGGATATAGCCTGATTCCACGGCCTTGACCATTCCGCCCATCTCTTCCACCTGGTTCATGCATTCCTCGATCCGTTTCTCCATTTCATCTGTCAACCATTCAATGTAGTAGGATCCGCCAAGAGGATCCACCGTATCCCTGAGTCCCATCTCGTCTGCCAGGATCTGCATCGTCCTCAGGCTGATCAAAGCTGCTTTCTTTGAAGGAATCGTGTATGCCTCATCGAAAGAACACAGAGCCATCGTCTGTGTCCCCGATAAGGCAGAGATTAACGCATAGTAGGCGCCACGCACAATATTGTTTTCAGGTTGCTGGATTGTCAGTCCGCCGCCGCCTCCGCCAGCAATCATCCTCAACGTCATGGAGCGAGGATTCTTAGCCCCAAATTGCTCCTTTATGATTTTTGCCCATAGCCTTCTTCCGGCTCTGAATTTAGCGACCTGTTCCCACAGGTTTCCATGGATGTCAAAATTGAAAGCGATCCTTCCGGCAAAATCATCAATGTTCAGTCCTCGCTTGAGGACTTCCTGGATATAAGCCTTGGCAATCTCAAAAGCATAAGCCATCTCCTGAACTGGAGTCGCGCCCGATTCTCGGATGTGATAGCCACAGACGCTGAAGGGATTGAATCTCGGGACGTTCTTGGAGCAGAATTCAACGACATCGCCTATCAACCGTATCGAAGGCTCGACCGGGAAAATCCACGTCCCTCTCCCGATATATTCTTTCAAGATATCATTCTGTGTCGTGCCTCTGATATTTTTCCGGGCTATTCCCTGCTTCTCTGCCACTACAAGGTACATAGCCAGCATCACAGAGGCTACGGGATTAATGGTCAGCGAAGTGCTGATCTTATCTATCGGGATGCCCACAAAAGCCTCTTCCAAGTCTTTTTGAGTGTCAATTGCCATTCCGACTCTGCCGACTTCCTCTTCGGCAAATGGATCATCAGAATCGAGGCCGAGCTGGGTCGGTAAATCAAAAGCCACGTTGAGCGCTGTCTGTCCTTGCCCCAGGAGCCATTTAAATCTTTGATTTGTTTCCTTTGCAGTTCCAAATCCTGAATACTGCCGCATAGTCCAGGACCGTTTGCGGTACATCAGAGGATGAATGCCCCTGGTGAACGGATATTCACCTGGCTGGCCTATTCCTTCGCTAAAGTCCAGGTCTTTGATATCTTCAGGCCCATAGACTGGCTTTACTTTAATTCCTGATTCAAGAATGACTTCTGGAGGCTCATCCGGTTTATTTTTTTTCATTTTGTTCTCTAATCCTGTCCTTGAAAAACTGGACAATTTCATCCAGCTTTGACCCGACTGGGAAAACCTCGGTCACACCGCAATCTTTAAGAACTTTGACATCTCTTAGTGGGATATTCCCACCAACCAATACCAATTTGTCCGTGAGCTCCTTCTCTTTAAGCCGATCCATCAGTTTTTTACTCAAGGAGAGATGGGCGCCAGAGTAAATGGATAGACCGATGACATCAGCATCTTCTTGAAGAGCGGTCTCTACAATTGCCTCGATTGTTTTATGAAGTCCAGTATATATGACCTCCATGCCCGCATCTTTGAGGGCATGAGCAACCACTTTTGCGCCCATATCATGTCCATCGAGTCCTGGTTTTGCAATCACAACCCTGATTTTTTTTCCCTCGAATGGTCCGCTATCATGCATGATCCTAGCTCCTTAAAGATGATGGCTTAGGAAATCTCTGCCGAGCTTTTTCTTGCTGAAGTCTGTACCTTTACATTGATTTAAAACACGCGTTGTATTATACACATTCATTTAATGGGCTTCAATTTCATGAATTAAATCATCTATCATGTCCATTTCAGAATCTTGGTCGTTGG
>CAZSPM010000460.1:0-2325 GCA_964608785.1 uncultured Eubacteriales bacterium | reverse complement strand
GAGCGCACACAGAAATATTCAAAGAGGCTTGATGAGGTTTTCGACGACATGTCCCGCATGCGGAGGAACCGGGAGAACTCCTGGGAAGGAATGTCCCACATGTTACGGGCAGGGCTTAGTTCAAAAGACAGAATTGATAAGCGTCAGGATACCCGGTGGAGTAAACACAGGTTCAAAAGTCCGAATCCCTGGAAAAGGAAATGTTGGGAGAATAGGTGGCCCTCAAGGCGATTTATACATCACTGTTGAAACTGATTCTCACTCCCTTTTCAAACGCGAGGGTACAAATATTTATATAAAAATGCCCATTACTGTACCCGAAGCCACTTTGGGAGCAAAGGTCGATGTCCCTACTCTCTATGGCAAAACAACAATTAGAATACCTCCAGGTACCAAATCCGGGCAAAAATTCAGGCTGAAAAATAAGGGAGCCCCTATTCCTGGAAGAAAGATAAAAGGAGATCAATTCGTTGAAGTCTCAATAGTCCCTCCTCCCTTTAATGACGAGAGAATAAGGGAATTGATGAGAGAGCTGGAAAAAGCCTCTCAACAGAATCCCAGGGAAAAATTTGAGGGTTTACAAAATGACTAAGAAAAAAGAGCCGAAAAATTATTATCATATTAGCAGTGTTGCCAAAATATACAACATACATCCACAAACCCTTAGGCTTTATGAAAGAGAGGGATTGTTAAGCCCTTCCCGGAGCGAAGGGAATACCCGACTCTACACAGAAGAGGACTTAGAGCAATTGGAATTGATACTGAGCATGATCCGCGATCTTGGTGTCAATCTGGCAGGAGTAGAAGTGGTCCTGAATATGAGAAAAAAAATAGCGCAGATTGAAGAAGAAGTGAATAAATTTCTGGAGTATATAACAAAGGAATTCTTTGAAGGCAGAGAAGAGGAACTTGAAAAGCGAAAAAGAGACCTGGTTAGAATATATCCAGCCAAAATCATTAAAATTGAAAAAGAAAAAGAATAAAACATGGATGTTCTCGATCAAAAGAATTTGAAAAACTATCTCAATCAAATATCCAAGTTCCCCACAATTTCTCAAGAGGAAGAAAAAAAACTAGGGGCACTCATCCAAAAAAAAGGCGATAAAGATGCCCAAAAAAAGTTAATCGAAGCGAATCTCAGGTTTGTCGTTTCTTTCGTAAAAAAATACCAGGGAATGGGGATAAGCCTGCTCGACCTAATCCACGAAGGCAATCTTGGCCTTATAGAGGCTGCAAAAAGATTCGATCCCAAGCGAAATGTGAAATTTATATCATACGCTGTCTGGTGGATAAGACAGGCTATCATCCATGCCCTTACACAATATTCTCGTATATACCATCTGCCCCAGAAGCTTTCCGACAGAATTTCAGATATGAAGAGAAAGGCATTTGAGCTTAAAGCAGAACTGGGAAGAGAGCCTACAAGGGAAGAAATTGCCAAGAGAATGAAGATAGCCATAGATGAAGTTGAAGATTTGGAAATATTCGATGGAAAGAATGTCTCCCTCAGTGATAAGCTTTATGATGAGAGCATGGAGGTGGAAGATAAACTCAGAGATAGCCTCACACCTTCTGTGGAATACCAGATCGTTAAAAACTCTATAGAACAGCAAATCAGGGAACTTTTAGGAACACTGGATGAAAAAGAGTCACGTGTGTTAAAATTAAGATTCGGACTGGACGATGACAAACCACAAACTCTGCAGGAAATAGGAGATATGATGCACCTAACCAGGGAAAGAATAAGACAGATTGAGCAAAAGGCCATGAGAAAATTGGGCCGGTCTCATAAGCTCAAACAGCTTAAAGGATATTTAAACTAATGGCTGAGAAGATTTGCTCAGAGTGCCAGGGGACAGGATGGGTTCTGGAAGAATCCGATCCTGGGACTATTGCCAAACGATGCAAGTGTTACCAGGATAAACAGGCCCAGAATCTCTTGGATCAGGCAAACATCCCAAGAAGATACCGCTCCTGTTCGTTTTTAAACTTCGAGATTCATGACGAGTCCCACAAACATGCCTTAAAAATTGCAAAAAAATTTGTCGAGAATTTCCCCGAGCAGGACATTGGCCTGCTTTTTCAAGGCCCATGTGGAGTAGGGAAGACGCATCTAGCTGCGGCCATCATCAGTGAATTGATCCAGAAGAAAAACGTTCCCTCTTATTTTTGTGACTTCAGAGAATTAATAAGAAATATCCAGAGCACTTACACACCTGATTCCGCCCTGACTGAATCAAATGTTTTGGAGCCTGTCTTCCAGAAAGATGTACTCGTCCTGGACGAATTGCGAGCCCAAAGTACGACAGCGTGTGTTGTCCTCTT
>CAZSPM010000459.1:0-2328 GCA_964608785.1 uncultured Eubacteriales bacterium | reverse complement strand
GCTTAATCTAGAGCGATTTTCCATCGAACAGATAGTCGATGAGACCGTCAAAATGTTGGCGGACTCCTTGGAGTTGAAAAAAGTCACACTGGAAAAGAATTTAGAGGAGGGATTGCCTCAAGTTTTGGTGGATGGCGACAAGTTAAGGCTGGTTTTTTTAAATGTTCTCCGCAATTCTTATGAAGCTGTTGAGGAAGGGGGAAAAATTAGTGTCTCTCTTTCTCATCTTGATGGGGATTCAGGAGATAAAATCAGGATTCTCGTATCAGATAATGGCTGTGGAATTCCAGAACATGACAGGGAAGTTATCTTTGAACTTTTCTATACCACTAAATCTTCCGGAATAGGTCTGGGTTTGGCCAATGCCAGAAAGATCATTGAAGAACACAAAGGTTCAATAAAAGTGAAGGATAAAGAGGGGAAAGGCGCTTCTTTTGAAATTATTATTCCCTGTGAGGGAGAAAAATGAAATCAATATTAGTCGTTGACGATGATCCTCTGATCAGAAAGACTCTCTTGTCTCATCTTTCTAAGGAGAGCTTTGAAGTCATCCTTGCTGAAGACGGAGAGGAAGGGCTTCACAAATTTGAGGAAGGTTCTGTTGATTTAGTTATTCTGGATATTCGTCTTCCGGATATGGATGGCCTTGAAGTTTTAATGAAAATGAGAGAAAAGAGTGAAAATGCCTATATTGTCATCATGACCGCATATGACGATATGAAGACGACCGTGGAAGCAATAAAACTGGGCGCCTTTGAATATTTGGTCAAACCCCTTGATTATGTTGAGCTGGATTTAACTATAGACAAAGCTTTTCGAATAAGAAGTTTGGAAGATAAAGTCAGCTATTTAGTGGAAGAAAAACAGAAGGAATATACCATAGATAACATCATCGGTCGTTCCGCGCAGATGAGGGATGTATTCAAGTTGATAGGATCGGTGGCTAATACAAGAACCAATGTTCTTATCCATGGCGAAAGTGGGACAGGAAAAGAATTGGTGGCAAAAGCGATTCACTATAACAGCCCTTACAGAGAGGAACCTTTTATCGTCATCAATTGTTCTGCGATTTCAGATACGTTATTGGAAAGTGAGTTGTTTGGCCATGTCAAGGGGGCTTTTACCGATGCTGTCTGTGAAACAAAAGGAAAGTTTGAAATAGCCGGGAAGGGAACCTTATTTCTTGATGAAGTCGGGGATGTATCTCCCAATCTCCAGTCCAAGTTGTTGAGAGTCATCGAGACAAGAGATTTTATGAAAGTTGGGGGGGAGAAAATCCTCAAGACAGAGGCCAGGATAATTGCCGCCACTAACCAAGCTCTCAAATCATTGATTGAAGAGGGGAAGTTCAGGGAGGACCTTTATTATCGTTTGAAAGTGGTTGAAATATCCTTGCCTCCGCTTCGCGAGAGAAAAGAGGATATCCCCGATTTAGTGGCATATCTTTTAGAGAAAATAAACAGAGAGCTGCGCAAAAACGTGAGGAAAATCCCTCCCCTTGTGATGAAGCTGGTGACGAATTTTCCCTGGAAGGGGAACGTCAGGGAATTAGAAAATGCATTAACCAGTGCAGTCATCTTAGCCAAGGGAGATGTTATCCTCGAAGAAAACCTGCCTCTTGAGGCTGGAGAAAGAAAGCTGTTTCCAAAAGAACTTGTTTCCATAAGAGAGGTAGAGAAAGAATACATTCAGCATGTCTTAAAGGAAACGAAAGGCAATAAGACTCGAACAAGCAAAATTTTGCAAATAAGCCGCCCTACCCTGGATAAAAAAATTAAAGAATTCGGACTCGACCTTTAGTTATTCAAGCGACACAATACTTACCTGCCCCCCTTTTTATCTGATTGTAAATGCTTTTTACCTTATGTAAACATTTTTTCATTTAGGGTTGAAAAGGATCGGACAAGGGATAACTTCTTTTTCTGTCCAACTGTTTATCAACATATGTTTTAATACACCCTAGAAAGATAGGAAATCAATCCATTTTTTTACTTGTTTAATATCTGCTAGTTACATAAGGTTCAATCATTCTGTTGCCGTCTTTGGACGGTTTTTAAAGCGATTATTTGTTTTTTTTGAAAGCTTTCCCCTCTGAGGTATCAGAGACACATTTGGCACGAAATATGCATTTAATTATATCTCAATAATATTGATGAGATTAAAATGAGGTGAAATTAAAAATGGCGGAAAAGAAAATTGTCGTGGTCGATGATGACGAATCCATCAGGCAGACCTTTTTCCTAATTCTCAATAAGAATTATCTTGTTTATCTCGCCAAAGATTCCCGGGAAGCTTTAGAGCGTTTTAGGAATACTGATGTTGATCTAA
>CAZSPM010000458.1:0-2329 GCA_964608785.1 uncultured Eubacteriales bacterium | reverse complement strand
CTAAACATAAAATTAATTCGTGATGTTACTCCTATTCCTCATAATGGGTGCAGGCAGTCCAAGAGAAGAAGGGTGTAACAAAATCCGTTTATTTATATAGGGGAGAGAGAATTGGCAAGATACAGAGGTGCAGAGTGCAGGTTGTGTCGCAGAGAAGGGCTAAAGCTGTTTCTTAAGGGGAGTCGCTGCTACACAGATAAATGTGCAGCGGAAAGAAGGGAAAATCCTCCCGGACAGCACGGTCGTGTGCGCAGCAAGTTTTCAGACTATGGTAATCAGCTCAGGGAGAAACAGAAAGTTAAAAGAATCTATGGTATTCTGGAAAAACAATGCCGAAGGTACTTTAGTAAAGCTTCTCATCAAAAAGGTGTGACCGGGGAGAACTTCCTGGTTCTTCTTGAAAGAAGGCTGGACAATGTGGTTTTCCGCATGGGCTTTGCTAACTCCCGCAATGAAGCAAGACAGATGGTAAACCATAGACATTTTCTGGTCAATGGTAAGCTGGTAGATATTCCTTCCTATCTGCTCAAACTGGGGGATACCGTTGAGCCAAAGGAGAAAAGTAAAAAAATTGCCCGGATTACCGAAGCCCTTGAATCTGTCGAGAGACGGGGCGTACCACGCTGGCTGGAGCTGGACAAGCAAAATTTCAAAGGAAAGCTCTCTGAATTTCCCGCCAGGGAAGATATTACCATTCCAATTCAAGAGCAATTGATTGTTGAACTTTTGAGCAGACAAATTTAACTTAGCTAACATTTATAACGAGGCAAAAAATGCATAGGAACTGGCAGAGTTTAATAAAGCCCAAGAGATTAGAGCCTGAAGAAGAGACGTTAACTGATTTCTATGGCAAGTTTGTTGCAGAGCCCCTGGAGAGGGGCTATGGGACTACCATAGGTAACTCAATGCGCAGGATTTTGCTTTCTTCAATTCAAGGTGCTGCGATTACCTCGGTGAGAATAAAAGGGATTCTCCATGAATTTTCAACCATTCCCGGAGTCAGAGAGGATGTAACCGATATCGTTCTGAACCTGAAGGAAATCAGGATGAAACTTTTCTCGGAAGGTCCCGAGATGATAAAAATAAAAAAGAAGGAAGGGGGAGAGATAAAAGCGGGAGATAGTATTATCACCAATAACATCGAGCTTTTAAACCCTGACGCTCTTGTTGCCACTTTGTCAAAGGACTCGGAACTCGATATGGAAATGGTAGTAAAACGGGGCAAGGGATACGTCCCTGCGGAAAGGAATAAGGAAGAAAACCAACCGGTGGGAACTATACCTATTGATGCTATCTTTTCTCCCATAAAGAAGGTCAACTACAATGTCACTCATGCCCGGGTAGGTCACATCACAGACTATGACAGGCTCACTATGGAAGTCTGGACAGATGGCGGCGTACGGCCAGATGACGCTATAGCCTACGCGGCCCGCATTCTTCAGGACCAGTTGACCGTTTTCATTAATTTTGAAGAAGAGCCAATTGCCATGGGGCCTGAACCAGTGGAAGATAAACCCAGGTTTAATGAAAATCTCTATCGAAGCATTGAAGAGTTAGAGCTTTCGGTTCGTTCGGCTAATTGCTTGAAAAATGCGAATATCAAATACATCTGGGAACTGGTGCAAAAAACAGAAGCAGAAATGCTAAAGACCAAAAATTTTGGCAGAAAGTCGCTCAATGAGATAAAGGAAATTCTCAATGAAATGGGGCTCAGCCTGGGAATGAAACTGGAAAGTTTCCCTCCCGCCCTGGAAAAAGAAAGAGAAGAAGAAAAGAAGAAAACAAAAAAGAAATGATAACACAGGGAATAAGACAATGAGGCATCAGAAAGAAGGAAGGAAGCTTGGGAGGACCGCAAGTCACAGAAAAGCGCTTTTAAGGAATATGGTTTCCTCCCTTTTCGAATGTGAAAAAATTGAAACCACAGACGCAAAAGCAAAGGAATTAAGAAAGGTTGCTGAAAAGGCAATTACCTGGGGCAAGAGAGGTGATTTGCATGCCAGACGGCAAGCCCTGAGGGTTATTAGTAGTAAAAAAACAGTTAAGAAATTGTTTGATGAGATAGCGCCCCGCTTTAAAGAAAGAAGAGGGGGGTACACCAGGATTGTCAAAGCAGGAAGAAGACGGGGAGACAATGCTCCCCTGGCAATTATCGAGCTAATCCCCCGGGAAGAGCAAAAGTCATCAGCTAAAGGAGCAAAGGAGGACAAGGGGAAAGCCTCTAAGAAAAAGTCCCAGGAGAAGTCAGAAAAAAACAAGAAGCCCACCACTCAGTAAACCCAGAATTTGCAGTAGCCATCTACTACGGCTTGTAAATCCTTGCTGCAAC
>CAZSPM010000457.1:0-2335 GCA_964608785.1 uncultured Eubacteriales bacterium | reverse complement strand
GCGCTGAAATTATCACTTCACCTTTTTCAGTGTATCTGACAGCATTTTCAACAAGGTTGACCATAGCCTGTTCTATTTTAAACGGATCAGCATGGATGTCCGGGAGCCCCGGTTCGCAATTGATATTCAGAGTCAAGCCTTTAGCCGCGCATTTCCGGACAAACATGTCTGCAACTTCATCGATTATCTTTTGAAGAGAAACATCCATGCAGTCAAGTTCGAAACCTTTTTCCTCAAGACTTGAAAGAACCAGCAGATCCTGAACGATATTGACCAGCCTGTCAGTATGCCGCTTTATTATCTCGACATAGTGGATGTTCTTCTCCTCCGTCTCCGCCATCAGTGTTTCGATATACCCCTTGATCGCAGTGAGCGGCGTTCTGAGCTCATGCGAAACATTGGCAATAAAGTCTTTCTTCAGTTTTTCAATATCTTTTATGCCTGTTATGTCATGCAGCAACAGGGTAATTTCCTTCTTAGCCGAAACAGAAGCCGTGCTGCACAGGAAATATCGGCCGTTGAATTCAATTTCTCGTGAAGATGTTTTTTGCCCTTGCAGGGTTTCCCCGATGAATTTCCTGACCGGCTGATCTTCAATTGCTTCCTTATACAAACGCCCCGCAAGCGGGATATTCCCAAAAGCATGCTCCGCGCCCTCATTACAGAGCGTGATCATACCCTTGTTATTGACCACCAGTATTCCTTCCTGAATGGAGGAAATAATACTCGCAAGCTCCTCTTTCTGCACCTTCTGTTCATTAAACAGGGATTGGATCTGCTCTGCCATTACATTAAAGCTGTCACCCAGATTTTTCAGTTCATCGTTGCTTCTGATAGAAACCCGTGTGCCGAACTCACCTTCAGCAATCTTTTCAGAACCTTCAGCCAGTTCCCTGATCGGATTCGAGAGGGTCTTTGAAAAGACAAAAGCGATAACAAGCGAAAGCAGTATCACAGTGATCGAAACGCCGTAAATACTCATTTTCAGCTTTCCAAGGAGGCTGTTGATATCCTTGAGAAAGACACTAACCCTTACAATTTCAACGGCATTACCGGACCGCTTTAAAGGAACAGCGACATAGAGCATATCTTCCTTGACCGTATGACTGAAACGTATATCCGTGCCGGTCCTTCCCTCCATTGCCGCTTTGACTTCAGGCCTGTTCTTATGGTTCTCCATCAGGGACGGGTCTTCTTCCGAATCTGCAGTTACAGTTCCCTCAAGATCAATAACAGTGATCCTTGTATCAAGCTTTGTACTGAGACCTTTTACAAGATCATTGAACTCCTTCGGTGACTTCCCTCCCTGGAGCTCAAAATACTCGACGAGAAGAACAGCCTGGTGTTCCAGGTCATCCTTTACTTTATTAGTGAAATATGGTTTGATGACATAGAATGTGAACACAAGTATTGACAGCGAAAGGAGTATGATAACCAGCAGATACCCGCTGAATACCTTAGCTAATATCGATCTTTTCATCGGTAAGCTTATATCCCATTCCTCTCAAATTCTGAACATATTCCCTTGCGTCCCCCAGTTTTGACCTGAGATTCCTGATATGCACGTCAACTGTGCGGTCACTGACTATCCGGTCATTTCCCCACAAGTGATCCAGTATCTGATCCCGTGAATAGACCCATCCTCTTCTCAAAGCCAGGAGATGCAGTATCTTGAATTCCGTTGTGGTAAGATCCGCATTTTTCCCGTTTACAAGAGCTTCGTATTTATTCACATCAAGCCTGATGATCCCGTCGATATCGATGATTCGGTTTTCCTCGGTTCTTATTACGGGTCTTCTGAGCACAGCTTTTACCCTTGCAACCAGCTCCTTTGGGGAAAACGGTTTGGTAACGTAATCGTCCGCCCCCAGCTCAAGGCCGACAATCTTATCACTCTCTTCGCCTTTGGCTGTCAGCATTATTATAGGAACAGATACTGTTTTACTGTTTTTCCTGATCTCTTTGCATATTTCAAGTCCGTCAGCATCCGGAAGCATGAGATCGAGTATTAGAAGATCAGGAGCTTCGTCTTCGAGAAAGTCGAAGAGGTCTTCTCCTGTCTCAAAACCATGCACTTGAAACTTCGCTTTTTCAAGGTGCATGGTAACCAGATTAAGGATATCCGGCTCATCTTCAACTACGACTATCAGTTCATTCAAAATTTCGATATTACCTTCAAACAGACTCTATGATTACCGGATTGTTCACGGAGCTCCCACACACAAGAAAAATCATGGATAGTATCGTCATCAGGGTGAAAGCTTACACTGAATTATATCGCGAAATAATAAAAAGTCAAGACAGTGAATAACCACCGACTGAAGTCGGTGGCTTC
>CAZSPM010000456.1:0-2341 GCA_964608785.1 uncultured Eubacteriales bacterium | reverse complement strand
AATATTAGTCGGCCTGCCCGCCGTAGCCTTCCCAAAGGCTAGGATAAAAGCGGGCAAAGGCGGGTCATCTTTCTGAGAGCCGTTATCCAAGACATGCTGTAGAAAATCTAAGTACTGTTTCACGGCAATATCTTAGTGGAAAGTTGGTAGTTGTGAAAATAAGTAAATTGTAGTATAATATAACTAACAAATACCAAAATATATATGTCTAATGGTGAAGAAGCTCAAAATAGGATATCCCCGACCGAGAGGCCTGTTGCAGGACCTAATATTCCTGAGACAAAAGTCACCAGAGAAAAAGCAGAGGCTAAAGAATTACATGACACCAGTAAGAAGCGAACTGTGTTAAGAAAAGCATTGCCAAAACAACGTGAAGAACAGCCTGCTTCAGATGAAATAGATCAAATGCCCGACACACCAAAGCCTGCCGAGGCAAAACCATTTGTAGATCCAAAAACTGTCGAAAAGGCTACCGGCTTTCTTGGTAAAGCGGGAGAAAAATTAGCCGGAGGATTCGGAAAAGCGATGGAAGGATTCGGCAAACTAATGGAAAAATTTGCACCAATTCTTGAAAAACTCACAAGTGCACTGGACAGCGTGAAAGAGAAGCTGGCAAGAAATATGGGTGCGACGCTAGTGAGTCTGCAGGGAGAAAACAAACTCATGGCAGGTATGCGCGCAAACTTGGAATCCTTTTTGGGTGTTTATGGAATTTTCTATAAAAACGCTGCGAAGCGAAAGGTTGAACTTACATTCAAGGAAAATGAAAGCGCAAAACCGTTCATATCTTTATATGAGGAAGCGGTCACAGGCGGAGTTAAAGATAATTTTGATAAATTCTTCCTGGACGTTTCGGATAAAGCCAAAACGAATGTACATGCCGTAAAGACTGCCAAAGGAGGAACCAAAATCCCATTCGTGGAATTTATGAAAGTGGCAAGAACGGTTAGGTCAGAAAAGGAAAAAGATCAAAAGACCAAAGACGCCGAACTCGCAAAAAAGGCAAAAGAAGAAGAGAAAAAGAAGGAAGAAAATAAGGATGAGGAGAAAAAGAAAGAACCAGAAACTAAAATTGCTTAATTTATTATGGGAGCATTAAATCGTGAAACTATTCGGCAACAAGTAGACAGGGTGAAAGACTCATCTGATGTTGAACAGCAGAGTGCCATGGAAAATATTTTTGAGAGATCCAAAGAGGAAAAAGGTGCAGCTATAGATTCGTTCAATGCACGAAATCAGCTGCTTCGTGAAACAATAGCAAGCAATTTCACTCCGGAACAAAAAGAAAGGGCGATGGAAAACCTCAAGCTCGCACATGGTAAATCACTCGATAAAATGTATAAGAAGGGGGAAATAGATATTATAGATAGAGAAGCTCAAAAATGGCTTCCCCATAAATGGGAAAGCACTACAAAAACAAAAGCTGCCCTGGGGATATTGGGGGTTGTTGCGTATGGAGGATGGAAAATTTTGAAAAAATTCTTTGGTGCTGCCAAAGAAAAAACTGTTAATGCTGCCAAAGCGACTGGAAGGGCCGCGGTTAAGACAAAAAACGTTGCCAGAGGATGGCTTGCAACCGCTGCTTTCGTCACATTGGGCGCCCTGGGGGCTGACCACTTTCTATGGGGAGGTAAAGCTCGTAAATCCATAGCAAAATATATGTCGACCGAAAAGAAGCCTCCGCCAACAACGGCGACTGTTTAATTGGCTTTGCATGCGCAGAGGCTTCTAACATAATATGCATGTGCATCTTTCTTATTCCAAACTAAACCTCTACCCGCCTTCGTCCCGCATCCCCCACTTCGCCCTTCGGGCTTCGAGAGGGCAGGCGCTGGACTACGGACGGGCAGGCCGCCACAGAATATGTCTAATTCTATAAGCTATTCTCAGCTAAATCTTTATCGAAAATACCCGCGCTCTTCGACAAGCTCAGAGCTTCGGAATATAGTAATACTAATCTGATGGCTTTAAGTTATTCAAAACTCCAATTATATAGAAGGTGTCCTCGTCAGTATGAATATGCGTGCATAAAAAACATGCCACGGCAGATAACGGAAGGTGAGAGTTTTGGGAGCAGTGTGCATAACACACTTAAAAAATGGGGCGATCTGGAAATGGGAAATCAGGAATCCACTGCCAAAGGTCAGTTGGAAATGTTCGAGGATACGAAAGACGAGGGTGATAACGAGCTGACTGAGGAACTTTTGATAAAACTTTGGCATTCCTCTTTCATAATTGAGGGATACGAATCCCGACTGGAAGTAGATTATAATAGGAAGCGCGGAGAGGAGCTGATGCACAAATTCTTTGAATGGTGGCAGCAAGTCCCTCGGAAGCCGCT
>CAZSPM010000455.1:0-2342 GCA_964608785.1 uncultured Eubacteriales bacterium | reverse complement strand
AATATGGTTAAATAATAAAGATAAGTAACGTAAAAAATACATATTTAGAATGAAATAATTTTTATCCTTAATAATCAAATAATACAGGAGGTTTAATAATGAGGAAAAAAATAACAGTGATCGGAGCCGGTCATGTTGGAGAAGTCACGGCATTTAAGATTGCAGAAAGAGAGCTGGGAGATGTAGTTCTGTTGGACGTCATCGAAGACATGCCCATCGGAAAGGGACTGGATATACGCGAGGGCGGACCTGTCGGACAATATGACTCCGCTATCTTCGGCACAAACTCTTATGCTGACACAGCCAATTCAGATATCGTGGTCATCACTGCAGGAAAGCCAAGAACGCCAGGAATGAGCCGGGATGAACTTCTTGACGCAAATGTAAAGATAGTCAAACCGGTAACAGAGGAAGTCATCAAGTACTCTCCCAATGCCATTCTTCTTGTGGTCTCAAATCCTCTCGACGCCATGGTTTACACGGCTTACAAAGTCAGCGGATTCCCCAAAAACAGAGTATTCGGGATGGCAGGAATTCTGGATACGACTCGCTTTAGAGCCTTCATCTCCATGGAGCTCAACGTCTCTGTTGAGAACATCCAGGCTCTGGTTCTGGGAGGACACGGGGATACCATGGTGCCTATTGCTCGATACACTACTGTCTCAGGAATCCCACTCAGCCACTTTCTGCCTCAGGACAGGATCGATGCTATCGTCGATAGAACTAGAAAGGGTGGCGGTGAAATCGTCAAATATCTAAAAACTGGAAGTGCCTACTACGCCCCATCTCTAGCTGTAGCAGAAATGGTGGAATCCATCGTCAAAGACAAGAAAAAGATACTCCCCTGTTCCGCTTATCTTGAAGGAGAATATGGGATTAACGACCTCTATTTTGGAGTTCCTATCAAATTAGGAGCCAATGGAGTAGAAGAAATCATCGAGATCGACCTGACTGACGAAGAGAAAGAAATGATCAAGAGCTCAGAGGCAGCTGTCCGCACTGTTGTAGACCTGATTCAATTCTGAGGAGAATGGCTGAACACAGAATCGAAACCCCAGTCACAGACGAAGTCATTGCCAACTTACGTACCGGAGATAGAATTTTCATCACCGGTTATCTTTATACAGGGAGAGATTCGGCTCATAAAAAACTCATCGAACTTATCAACGAAGGAAAAGAACTGCCGATAGACATCAAAGGTCAGTTTATATATTACGTAGGCCCCACTCCTGCTCGCCCTGGAAAGCCAATCGGATCTGCAGGCCCTACGACAAGCTACCGGATGGACTCCTTTGCTCCCATACTTCACTCCCTTGGGCTTAAAGGAACAATCGGCAAAGGCTCCCGCGGGGATGAAGTTAAAGAATCGTTAAAGAAATACAAAGCTGTTTATCTCGCTGCGGTCGGCGGTGCTGGTGCACTGATATCTCAAAGTATCGAGGAATCTGAAGTCATTGCTTATCCTGAGTTGGGCCCTGAAGCTATCAGGAGAGTAAAAGTCAAGGACTTTCCCTGTATTGTTATCAATGATATATACGGCGGCGACCTCTACGAAGAAGGCAAAAAGCAGTATAAGAAAGATTAAACAAAGCACGAAACAAGCCAAAGACTTGTCTTTGATTTTCCTTTTGGTTGAAGAATAATTCTGGGCTTTTAAAAAAATCCTCGATTTGTTTGAACACAAATCGAGGACTGAACTAAATTGAATAATCCAGGCTAATTAAAATTACACTATTTAAGGATAAATAAAATGAAAATCCATGAATACCAAGCCAAAAAAATTCTTGACCAATATGGCGTTCAGATCCCTCGAGGAGAAGTCGCTGATACGGCTTTAAAAGCACGCGAAATTGCAGAAAAAATCGGCCCGAGGGTCGTCCTCAAAGCGCAAATCCATGCCGGCGGAAGAGGCAAAGGAGGCGGAATAAAGCTTGTTGCAAACCCGGATGAAGCAGAAAAAGTTGCCCAGGAAATGATCGGGATGACGCTGGTTACTCCTCAAACAGGACCAGAAGGGAAACTTGTAAAAAGAATTCTTGTGGAAGAAGCCCTTGATATTGCTCGAGAACTTTACATAGGAATTGTTATCGATAGATCTGAAGAATCACCTGTTGTCATGGCCTCTTCAGAAGGAGGCGTTGAAATCGAGAACGTGGCGGCCGAAACCCCAGAACTGATCTTTAAAGAATACATCGATTCTGCCATTGGATTTGTTCCTTTCCAGGCCAGAAAACTTGCTTTTAAACTGGGGCTTGAGGGAGACACTCTAAAGCAAGGCGTTAAGTTCATCATGGGTCTTTATAAAGCATTCCAGGCAACAGATGCTTCACTTGCAGAAATTA
>CAZSPM010000454.1:0-2353 GCA_964608785.1 uncultured Eubacteriales bacterium | reverse complement strand
GTCGGCCAGGGAGAAGAGTTCTTCGATCTGTCGAACGATTTCCTTTTGTTCGGCCAGGGGCGGGAGGGGGGGAGGGAGTCGCCTAAGAAGTCCCAAAGGAACAAATTTTTGAGTGCTTCCTTTAACCCAACTTCGCCATTTTTGTTCAAAAATGGCGAAAATTTCGCAAAATTCAGAGCTTTCATAGTCGTAAGTTCTTTATTTTCAAGAGAAGATTCTTGGAGGGTCTCGATGTAGTGACCAACACTGAAATTTTTCACTTGACAAAGAAAAATTGCCTGGTATACTTGTGGTATGTATATTAAAAAGGTAACCACACGCAACGGCAAAACAAAAAAGCAATACAATTACTTGCACCTGGTGGAAAATGTCAGGACACCCGCAGGTCCAAGACAGCGTTTAATCTTGAGCCTGGGTAAATTGGAGGTCCATCCTTCCCAATACAAAGCCCTTGCTCAGAGGATCGAAGATATTTTGACAGGCCAGAAGAGCTTTGTGGAAGTGGATAGCAAGATTGAGAAATACGCCCAGACCATCAGCAAGAAGCTGTTTCACAAGCGGGCTCAAGAAGAGGAAGAGAAAAGACCTCCCGATTACCAGTCGGTGGACACCTCTTCAGTCCAGATTTCTGCGCCCTGCACCCTTGGCCCGGAATACGTGTGCCATTCAGTTTGGAAAGAACTGGGCCTCCCTGATTTTTTCAGGGAGCAAGGTTTGTCCGAAAGGGTGCAACCTCTGATAGAGGCGCTGGTGGTTGGCCGAATGATAGACTCTGGTAGCGAGCGTTACACAAAGGAATGGGCAGAGAAGCGTTCGGCTTTGTATGAGCTGTGTGGTTTTCCTGTCCGCAATTCTCTAAATTCCTATTACAGAGCTGGTGACCATCTCTACTCGGTAAAAGAGGCTCTGGAGAGGCATTTGGCCGTTACGGAGAAGAACTTGTTTTCTCTGTCCGAGAAGATGGTGTTGTTGGATTTGACCAACACTTTTTTTGAGGGTCGTGCAGAGGGGAATCCCAAAGCCAAACGAGGTCATTCAAAGGAAAAGCGTTCGGATTGTAAGTTGGTAACTCTGGGGCTTCTATTGGATGAAAATGGATTTGCCAAATACAGCCAGCTTTTTCCAGGCAACCAAAGTGAGCCAACAGCCATGAGGCAGATGATTACTGCCCTGGAGAAGCAGATGGGGCCTCATCAAAAAGACAGAACAGTTGTGATGGATCAGGGGATTTCCACCAAAGAGAACCTCCAATGGTTAAAAGAGCGGGGCTATCACTATATTACTGTTCATCGGGGAGGCCGTCCAGAGGAGCTGGATTATGATGATTTTGAAGTGATCAAAGAAGATTCCAGCAAAGGCGTTAAGATAGAGGTCAAGCGATTTCCCCAGGAAGATGAACTTTTTTTGTTATGCCGGAGGAGCCCAAAAGACAGTGACAGAAAAAGGGATTCGCAAAAGGGTTGAGGATCTGTTCATTGAGAAACTCAGCCATTACAAAGAGGGATTGGCCCTCCGGGGCAGGATGAAAAAATACAGCCTGATTTTGCAAAAGATCGGACGATTAAAAGAAAAGTATCCCCGGGCTTCCAACCTCTATGATGTAGAAGTGATCCCCGAGTCGGGCAAGAAAGCTGAGGAGGCCAGTTTGTTGGCGGTGGATATTATTTGGAAGCAAAAAAAGGAGAAATACCCAGATGAGATTCGAGCGGAAGGGACCTATCTTTTGAAAACAGATCGGCTTGATTTGGAAGACAAAGAGATTTGGGAAACATATCGCATGCTAAACCACGTTGAAAGCTCTTTTCGCTCCCTCAAATCACATCTGGGCCTTCGACCTAATTTTCACCAGGTCGAGCAGAGAGTCGATGCCCATCTGTTTATCTCTGTTGTGGCCTATCACCTGCTACATGCCGTGGAATACCGGCTGAAGGCTCTTGGAGAACGCCGTTGCTGGAAGACCATCTGCAATGTTTTAAAAACCCATGAGCGAATGACTTTATCCTATTCCTATCGAGATGCTCAGGGGCAGAACAAGAAGCAATTTGTTCGGCTCTCTTCCACTGTGGAGGCAGAGCACCGCAAAATATATGGTTTGTTAAATTTGTCAGGAGTGGCTCTACCGAGAAAAAAAATGAACCAGTTGAGAGAATGATTCGGGGTATCCGTTCACCACATTTTTCCGACCGAGTGGTGAGAACCGAGCAGGTCGAGGAGGAGCGAGGATTTGACCGCAGGCGTGCGAGTTTGCACGTTGAGGATCGAATCCGAAGTTCCGACGCAGAGATGCGATGTGTTATCGCCACTCGGCTATATGAATACGCCAAAAATCAAGTGTCCCCTTATCGTTTAATTT
>CAZSPM010000453.1:0-2365 GCA_964608785.1 uncultured Eubacteriales bacterium | reverse complement strand
ACATGGTTGGAAAATACGTGTATAATTGGATAAGCCAGGTGAAACGATAAAAAAAATTATAGATAAAACAAGCCATCTGATGGAAACGAAAACAGAAACAAGTTCAGTAAAACAAGCCATAAAAGCTGTAAAAGCAGGCAAACTTATCATCATTGTCGATGATGAAGACCGTGAGAATGAAGGCGACCTTATGGTTGCCGCTGAAAAGGTTACACCTGAAAGCATCAACTTCATGGCCAAACGTGGCGGAGGTCTTATCTGTATGCCTCTGACAAAAGAAAGGCTTAAGCAATTGCAGATTCCACTCATGGTTTTAGACAATACAGCCCGCTTCGGCACAGCCTTTACAGTTTCCATAGATGCCAAGACAGGTGTGACAACAGGCATTTCAGCTCACGACCGGGCAAAAACGGTCTTGACTGCCATAAATCCCAGCACTCGCCCCTCTGACCTTGCCCGTCCAGGCCACATCTTTCCTCTTAAAGCAGAGGACGGCGGAGTTCTGGAGAGATCTGGTCAGACCGAAGCAGCGGTGGACATTGTCCGGCTGGCAGGCCTGTATCCTGCAGGGGTCATCTGCGAAATAATGAACGAAGATGGCACCATGGCCCGGATGCCTCAATTAGAAAAATTCAGCCGCGCCCATGATATTCCAATCTTAACCATCGCTGATCTGATCAAATACCGGATGAAGCATGAAAGACTAGTCAATAAAGTGTCAGAAACAGACTTGCCAACGAGCTACGGATACTTTAAGCTGATGATATTTGAAGACACTATCCACAAAGAAAACCATCTAGCATTGGTTAAGGGAGATATAAAGAAAGATGAACCCACCCTTGTCCGTGCTCATTCTCAATGTTTGACAGGCGATACATTTGGCTCTTCCCGCTGTGACTGTGGAGAACAGCTCCACCGTGCCATGGAAATAATCGACAAAGAAGGAAAAGGGGTCATCCTTTATATTCTGAATCAAGAAGGAAGAGGCATCGGCCTGATCAATAAAATTAAGGCCTATGCAATCCAGGATCAAGGAGCGGATACCGTAGAAGCCAATCGTCAATTGGGCTTTAAGCCGGACCAGAGGGACTATGGAATCGGCGCTCAAATTTTAGTTAACCTTGGGGTAAACAAACTACGTCTTATAACCAATAATCCCCGGAAATTTATAGGATTGGCCGGCTATGGTTTGGAAATTGTCGAGCGAGTGCCCATCGAAATTCCTCCCAACAAGCGAAACATCAAATACCTAAAAGCCAAAAAGGAAAAGATGGGACATATCCTGGAAATGGTTTAGTCAATTTTGGATTCAAGAATGAAGGTGACAGGGCCATCGTTTATCAAATGAACATCCATCATCGCCTGGAAAACTCCTGTTTTAACTTCTATGCCTCTTTGTTTGATTAGTTCCACAAAATAATTGAAAAGCTTCTCGGCTTTCTCCGGTTCCTCAGCCTTATCGAAGCTTGGTCTCCTTCCCTTTTTCAGAGAGCTTGCAAGGGTGAACTGAGAGACGGCCAAGACTTCTCCTCGGATATCAGATAGTGATAGATTCATTTTCCCTTCTTTATCAGGAAAAATCCGAAGCTCTGCCGCCTTTTTGGTCAAATAGTGGGCGTCTTTCTCTGAATCGCCCTTTTCAATGCCCACAAGAAGACAGATTCCGTGTCCAATTTTCCCTATGGTTTTACCTTGAACCTCGACTGCGGCTTCTTTCACCCTCTGCAAAACAACCTTCACTTTCTTTATCCTATCTCTTTAATATCCTCTCGCGAGAAAAAACATCCCTTAGAATCCTCAAATCTTCATTGTTAAAAAGTAAATTTATCAGAATATACGCTAAAATTCCCAACACGATTGCTGCCGATAGAACTCCAAGCTGTTTCAAAAAAACCAGCTGAGAAAAATCAACCTGTTTCACAAATAACCAGACAACCCCCCCCATCATCACTGCTGAGAATGCGGATTTTAGGATTGATTTTAAAAGCCCTTTCTTCTCTATTTTCCCAATCTTTCTTTCCAGAATTAAGAAAAGAATAAAAAAGTTGAACACAACAGAGAAAGAAAGAGCCAAGGCTATGCCTCCTACCCGAAGAGGCTTCATCAAAATCAAAGAGGACGAAATATAAATAAGCATCACAAAAAAAGCGATGATTGCAGGAGTTTTTGTATCCTTTAGGGAGTAGAAAGCAGGAGCTAAAATTTTTACCCCGGAAATAAACGGAATACCAAGGGCAAAATAGAAAAGGCACAGGGCACTCATGGAGGTTGATTGGGCATCAAATACTCCTCTTTCAAAGAGAACTTGGATGATAGGATGGCTCAGTACCAGCAATCCCACCATGGCCGGAAGGAAAGAAGCCGA
>CAZSPM010000452.1:0-2368 GCA_964608785.1 uncultured Eubacteriales bacterium | reverse complement strand
CCTATCAATAGAGCATCACTTTCTGAAGCACGAAGACTGTCGGAGCGAAGCGGAGATCCCGACTTGTCGGGAAAGACTGGAGACTGAAAACTATTTTTCTATTAATACTTCCAACTCCTTCGGCATAGCAGGAATCCCCTTTAAAAACTTATAAATCAACCGATGATCCTTGAGCATCAGGCTATAAAGGGTAGTAAACATGATTTTCAGATCCAGCCCGAAGGACTGATGCTCCAGATACCACTTTTCCAGAGCAGCTTTATGCGGACTTAATAATTGCTTGAAAGTCTCTTCCAGATCTAGCGGACTGTTTTCTACAATAGTGGATTCTTCACGAAAGACAATGGATCCAACTCCGGATAAGCCAGGCTTCAGCTGTTTAATAATATCCTGTTCTTCAGGTGAATAAAACTCAAAAATTCGTGGGGTCATGGGACGTGGTCCAATTAAAGACATATCCCCACGCAGTACATTTATTAACTGGGGGATTTCATTGATCTTGGTCCTTCTGAGAAAATGTCCGAATGGAAAGATCCGTGGATCGTTTTTCACGGTGATATCGCCTGTCCCGATATTCGGACTGTTTTTCAGCATGGTGGAAAACTTGATGATCTGGAATATCCGGCCGTGTCTTCCGATCCTTGGCTGGGTATAAAAAACATAATGCTCTCCGGTAAGAAGCAATATTACCAACACCGGGATCATGAATGGGAGAATCACCAGTAAGGCAAAGAAACTGAGGAAGATATCCAGCAATCTCTTCATCGCCCGCTTATGAGACCGCTGTACATAAGTATCCTCGTACGTTTCAACGACTGTCGACCAGTTATACTTGCTGGTCAGGGCTTTTGGAGGAATAAAAGCCTCCAATCCGTTGGCCTGACTCAGTAGCTGCTGGACCTCATGAAAATCACGGTAGTAAAAGCCATTCTCCTCCAGAGTAAACCTGTTTTGTGGACGGTCCACCGAAATAATCGGGCGCTGCGCAATAATCATTTCAACCAGTGATGGTGCAGTGCCACACAGGGTGTGGGTGTGAATGTAAGCTTTACAATTTCTTCTCACCAGATCCAGTTCCGGCTTGTTATAAAGACTATCGATGAGGGTAATATTGGGTTCATGATGGTATTTATTAAAAACAGATTGGCCATAAGGTGAGCTCTCAAAATTGGAAATGAGTACCAGGTTTCTGTCGGTGCCGGTAAAGCTTTCACACAATTCGTCCATGAGGTTATCCTCTAAGGCCCGACTGATGGACAGGAAATAATCGGATTTCAGGAAGGGGTATTTTTCCATCATGCCGTTATTGGCATCCAGTCTTTGGTCAATCTCTCCACCATAGGCCATTACCTTGATATCGGCCTTAATCCTTTTTGGGAGAAAACTCTTGTAGTATGGATTATCAAGAATCACGACGTCCGAATGCCTCAGACTCATATTGAAGGTCCACTTAAAATAATGCTTCAAGAAAAATCCAAATTTCGGACGAAGCCATTCAAAACCACCAATATTGGTCACCACATGAAGCTTCTTAAATAATCTCAGAAAGGAAATGAGTGGAATTCCCTGAATGCCCAACAAAAGAATGGTATCCACTTTGCGATAACAATGCAGGATCGACCAAAAATCATAAAAAACACCCTGAAATCCATTGGCCTTTAGATTCAGGCACTTTACCTCTACACCTAGCGGGATTTCCTCAGGATCAGGCCTTTCAATTGAATTGTAAATCAGATATTCTACCTTGTCGGATTTCTTTTCGGCCAGGTTTTTAACCAATTCTTCCAGTCCGCCGTATTTCGCATACAACCCGTGAGAACCGACTATGGCAACTTTTTTTCGCATTTATTGCTGCTTGTAATAGTAATTTTCAAGATAATCTTTCAGGGCCACAGGCCAGTCGCGCATCATATTCAGTCCTCTTAGTCGAAGCTTTTTGTTTTCCAGTCTTTCGCTGGGAGGACGAGCTGCAAAATAGGTGTCCTTAAAATGCTCCGATGAAACCGGGATTATTTTTACCTGATCGCGCAAATTTAACAATTTGATCATTTCTTTTGCCACCTCAAGGCGGCTTGTTTTCCCCTCACAGGCCATATTATATAGTCCCCAGTATTCCTTTTCCAGTAAGTGACGCACATTGAGGGCGAAGTCATGCGTAAAAGTTGGGGTGCCGTTTTTATCATTCACCACAAAAATCTCTTTCTTTCCCGATTCAATCTGACGAAGCAGTTTTCCAACAAATTTCTTGTCCTTGTCAGGCCCTCCTCCCATCATCCAACCTGCTCTACACACCAGATGTTCATGAATATTCTCTACCACGAATCTTTCCCCAAGGTACTTAGATCGTGCATACACCCCAATCGGATTG
>CAZSPM010000451.1:0-2397 GCA_964608785.1 uncultured Eubacteriales bacterium | reverse complement strand
GAGATCCTATGTGCGGCGGCAGCGGAAAAATCAGCATGAGGGTCTTCTCCCACTGGCTCGTTAAGCTTTCAGGGCTCTATCAACTTCCCTTGGACTTCAACGTTTCCTTTACCTTCAATGCCCGGCAGGGTCATGTCCTTGTCCACACCGTTGAGATCTATGATTACAATGCTCCGAATTCATACAACCGAGCCGTCACAGCTTACCTCGAGCCATTCGGATCATCCAGATTGCCCACCTTCTGGAACCTGAACTTGAGGGTAGAGAAGGTTGTTCGAGCAGGCGATTGGGGCAGAATCTACGTCATGGGTGACCTCTTCAATGTCTTCAACCAGTCCCACGAGAACAGAAGGTATGACCATCATCTTGGAAGATATTATCCGCATAACGACACCTTGTCGGTCAATGCAACAGACGACTTGATCAATGAAGTTCTGAATCCACTCATCTTGAGATTTGGAGTCAGATTCGACTTCTAAGCACTGAGTTCAGAGTACGAGCAGATAGCCCCTCCCTTCTTGAGGAAGGGAGGGGCTTTTTTTTATCCTTTTAAAATGATAGAATGAAGGAGGAAAAGTGAGATGAAGAAAGCACCCTTTCTGTTATTCCTGATATTGTTCTCAAGCTTTTTTGTTTTTTCTCAAGACTACAAAGGGAAGGGAAGGATTTTCGGCTATGTTTACGATGAAGAGGGCAATCCTTTAGAAGGAGTCAGAGTAAAGCTTTTTTCCCTGAGAGCTCAAGATGGCTTCAGTACAGTCACAGACGGCAAGGGGAAATGGGTGGCTTCCTGGATAAGAGGTGGAGGCTGGGACGTAGACTTTGAGAAAATCGGTTATATGCCCAAAAAAATAAGCATTCAGATCTCAGAAATAATAAGAAATCCTACTGTTGAAGTGAATTTGAAGAAGGTTGAGGGATTGGTTATTACCAAAGATATAGAGCAAGAGCTTGTCAAAGGAAACAAGCTTTTTGAGGAAGGGAAATACGAGGAAGCTGTCAAGGCCTACGAGAAGATTCTTGAAGAATTTCCTGATGTCTATATCGTTAACAAGAATATCGGAAATTGCTATTTTAAACAGGAAAAATATGAAAAAGCTGAGGAATACTACCGGAAGGTTTTGGAAAAGGCTCCCTCTGAAAGCGGTGTCATGCTGGCTATAGGGAATTCCTATACCAACCGTGGTGAAAATGAGAAGGCTTTGGAATGGTACCGCAAGATCGAGTTTGAAAAGCTCGACGACCCGATTGTTCTCTACAACGTTGGGACCAATTTTTACAACAATTCTCAGTTTAAAGAGGCGTTTAAATACTACAAAAAAGCAATAGAAATCCAGGATGATTTTCTAGATGCGATCTATCAGTTGGGACTTTGTTATTTAAATTTAAGCCAACATCAGGATGCCATAAACGCCTTTGAAAATTATCTAAAGCATGACCCGGATTCGGAAAGGGCCTCACAGGTTAAAGGATTCCTTGAATTTTTAAAAAAGAAAATCGAGGGGAGACAGGTTTGATAACATCCCCGAAATCCATCCAAAAATTTGAATCAAGAATTTTCGTAAAAGCCGGAGGGTATCTAATCCAAACCATCTTTATCTTCCTTGTTTTCTCCCTGATTAGCTGCGGTCTTTCAAAGAGACTTGATCTTGATCCTGAAAGCCGAGGTTTTTACGAAACAGCCCGTCTCATCATGAGCAAGCAGGAAAGGAATATTTTCACTCATCTTCCAGATAAAAAATCAAGGGAGGAATTCATAAAAGACTTCTGGGCCAAAAGAGATCCTGATCCAGATACAGAAGAGAATGAATTCAAACGAGAGTTTTTCAGAAGAGTAGAATACGCCAACAAACGTTTTAAAGAAGGACCTCCAGGATGGAAGACAGACAGGGGAAGAATATACATCTGTTTTGGTCCTCCAGATAAAATCGAGCGAAGACCTTTTATCAACGATCCCAATATAAAAGCATATTTGTTGTGGGTGTACTATAGATACAATTTCGCCATAGAGTTTATAGATAAAAGAGGGGATGGGAACTATACCTTCGATCCTGTATCTGGGATTTTGTCCGAGGCTTACGGTGGTTTTTTTGATGCGCTCGAACGAGCCAAATTTGGCACAATCTCCGAAGAAGATGAATTTAAAAAGAATCTGGTAGATTTTGATCTGGAATTCAACAGGGAGAGGAAGGAAATCGTGATTTCGATTCCCGCGAAGGCTGTAACTTTTATTGAGGAAAATGGGCTGTTAAAAGCTGACTTTGAATTTGAGTTCTATGTTTATGAGAAGAAAGAAGGAGAAAAACAGAGCTTTCGAGAAATCAGACATTTTGAAAAGGCAGAAGAAGAGGTCCTTCGCCTGGAGGATATTATCTTTACTTTTTCTTTTGAGAATAT
>CAZSPM010000450.1:0-2403 GCA_964608785.1 uncultured Eubacteriales bacterium | reverse complement strand
CAGGAAAGAGAATTCCCTGTGTGTGGGGAACCGTCCCTCAAGCATACAGACAATCAAGGGCGGAGTGAAAAAAGATGGAAATCTCACCGCCCTCTATCTGGAAAATTATACCTCAGGAGGGATTGGTAGAGGCGACCGGTGTTCAGAGCCATTGATAGATGTCTATAAATGCCCCAACGTGAAGGCGGAAGAATACAGCGTTTTCACAAATACTGGAGCATCGCGGCCCACGAGAGCCCCAGGCCATGTCCAGGGAACGTTTGCACTCGAAGGATTCATGGAAGAGCTGGCCAATGAAATCGGCATTGATCCATTAAAATTGAGGCAGAAAAACTACAGCACCAGAAACCGCGGGGATACGGGAATTTCCTATTCCTCCAAAGGCTTGGATAAGTGTTATCAAATAGGGGCGGAAAAAATTGGCTGGGCGAGAAGAAACAAGAAGCCAGGAGCAAGAAAGGAAAAGATACGCCGAGGAATAGGAATGGCCAGTCAGATATGGTGGGGAACAGGTAGACCCGGAACTTCTGCTGATGTTAAAATTCATCGCGATGGAACGATTGAGGCGGTGTGCGGTACCCAGGATTTAGGCACTGGAACAAGGACCTACATGGCAACAGTCACAGCAGAAACATTAGGTCGAAAACCAGAAGATATCACAGTGAAAATCGGCAACACAGAATATCCCTGGTGCGGCTCCTCTGGCGGAAGCACGACAGCTCCTTCTGTGGCTCCTGCCGTTAGGGATGCAGCCCTTAAAGCAGCTGATTATCTCAAAAAACTGGGGGCATCAAAACTGAAGATTGATCCTGCCAATGTCATCTTAGAAAACAAAAAACTTTACAACAAGAACGATCCAACCCAATCGATCACTTTTAGAAATCTGCGCAGAGAATTGGGCCGGGAACGCGTCTTTCATGGAGAATGCGGCGGACGTCCATCCGATCATGCCTATAACACGTTTGCCGCTCACTTCGCAGAAGTAGAGGTAGATACAGAGACAGGGCAGATAAAAGTTCTCAAAATCGTTGCGGTTCATGAAAGTGGAAGAATCCTCAGCAAGCTAGCCTCAGAGAGTCAGGTTATCGGAGGGGTCACGCAGGGAATAAGCACGGCTCTCTTTGAAGAACGGATCATGGATAACACCACAGGAAACCTGGTTAATCCGAACATGAAGGATTATAAAATTGCCACCCCCCTAGACATCCCTGAGATAGAGACATACTTTGTTGATTCGATCGATCCAAAAATAAACATCCTCGGAAACAAAGGACTCGGAGAGCCACCCAGAATTCCCCCTGCAGCAGCTATCGCTAATGCAGTCTATAACGCTATCGGAGTTCATGTTGGGGAAATCCCTATGACTCCTGACAAAGTCCTTCAAGCTTTGAAGAGAAAGGAAGTAGGCTGATGATAAACTTTAAAATAGCTGAACCTCATACAATTGACCAACTCACTTCTTTGCTATCTGAGAAAAAGGAGAAATATTACATCCTGGCTGGGGGGACTGACCTTCTGGGAGAAATAAAAGATGAGATAATAGAGCCTGAGGTAATCGTGGACCTGAAATCTGTTCCCAATCTCTCTTATATTAAAAGAGAGAAGGATGGAGTTCGAATCGGAGCATTGACTACTTTAACAGAACTAGCTGAAGATCCTGTAATAAAACAAGACTACCCAGGGCTTCATGAAGCTGCCTTGTCTATATCCACTCTACAACTCAGGAATGTGGGGACAGCCGGCGGAAACCTCTGCCAGAGACCTCGTTGCTGGTACTATCGCGACCCTCAAGTCATATGCCGGAAAAAGGGAGGAAGCACATGCTTTGCAATCAGGGGAAAAAATAAATACCATGCCATCTTTGACGGAGGAATCTGTCATATAGTTCATCCTTCTGACTTGGCTCCCGCTCTTATCTCTCTGGATGCAGAAATATCTATCAGCACCGCTAAAGGAGATAAGACCATATTCCTGGCAGATTTTTATACAATGCCCAGAGCAAATGTCCGAAAAGAGAATATTCTAAACCCAGGCGAGGTTGTCCGGGAAATAAAAATCCCTCTGGCGAAGAAGCGAGAAAAAAGTACCTATAAAAAACTTAAGGAAAGAGGAACCTGGGATTTTGCTCTCGTCTCAGCAGCAGTAAAAGGAACAATTTCTTATAGGGAATTTAAGGATATTAAAATTGTTCTAGGAGGAGTAGCCCCTATTCCATGGAGACTCGAAAAAGCTGAAAAACAAATAAAAGGTCAAAAAGTTACAGAGAAATTACTCAGGCAAGCTGCCAGAGAAGCCCTGAAGGATGCCAGATCCATGACAGAGAACGGATACAAAAAAGACCTCGGTGACGCTTTAATATATAGAGCTGCTTTGTCTTTAGTATAGTTCCATCGGGGTCAGGCT
>CAZSPM010000449.1:0-2408 GCA_964608785.1 uncultured Eubacteriales bacterium | reverse complement strand
TGTCCAATAGAAAGATCTTCTTTGAGAACCATCTTGGTTGGAGTTCCCTCTGGAGGGGCCGGTTTTCTCGGATTATAGATAACTTGAACTCCATCGATGGTTTTGATCTTTATTTTTTGTGCATTAGCTGGAGAAAAAATTAGAACAATAAGAAGAATTGGGGAAACTCCATAATATATCTTTCTCACTGGTCTCAGCTCTATTTTATATTCTCTTTTATATACTCTTTCATTTCAAGTCTTATTCAATTCATTTTTGACAACGAATGAATAGATTTTCTATAATAGCCGCAAAAAAGAAGTCAAAAGGATGGCCTTTAGGAGTTTGAATGTCCAATCATAATATTGCCATCATAGGCGCAGGACCAATAGGAAGCCTCATGGCTGCCCATCTGGCCAGGAATCAAGAAAATATCTATCTCATCGATATTAAAAAAGAGCTAATCTCAACCATCGAACAAAACGGAATCACTGTAACTGGCATGGGTGGCGACTTCAATACGCGAATTAAAGGGACGGGTTATTCCACAGACAGCTTGAGTGGATTCGATATTGATTTATTCTTTATAGCAACCAAATTCAATTTCCTCGATTCCCTCCTGGAAGAGATCAAACCGATCTTTAAGCCGGGGCAAAAAATTCTCCTTATTCAAAACGGAATAGATAATGAAGATTGGGCTGCTGAGAAATTCAGCCAAGAGGATATTTTAAGGTTTGTTATCAATTATGCCGGGTCGATTGTCAAGCCAGGCCTAATAAAGTTGGCCTTTTTCAATCCTCCTAATTATATCGGAGCACTCTCCCCGGAAAATGAGCCACTTGCCAGAGCAATTGCCGATTTCATTACAGATGCGGGATTGGAAACAGCTTTTACTCCTGTTATAAAAAAATACGAATGGAAAAAAACCATTCTTAACGCTTCCTTGATGCCAGTGTGTGCATCAACAGGTCTGACCATGAAGCAAGCCATGGATACAGAAGAAACGCGGTTTCTCTGCGAACAAATTCTCAGCGAGGGCATCCAGGTGGCAAAAAAATTGGGATATGAATACGGAGACGATTTCGTTGAAAACTGCATCGCGTATTTATCCAACGCCGGTGACCACAAACCCTCCACTTCTATCGATTTAGAGGCAGGAAATCCGATAGAATATGTCTTCCAGACTATCATCGATTATGGGAAAGAAATCGGTTCTCCCACCCCCCATCTCGAATCCCTAACCAAAGTTGTCCGAACTCTTGAAAAGCAAAAAAGGAAACTGAAATCGTAGCAGGCCATCAATTTTTCCAGCCTTGAATTGGAACTATAATATTAAATGGCAATCATAATCATCAAGACACCATAACCATGGAAGATTCATACTTTGCAAGATGGCTTTGTCCCAAAGTGATATGATGAAGATCAAAAAGTATTCCAAAGTGCAGAAGAATGTCTCCGCTCTAGTTCAGATTTTTAACGCCATTCCCTCTTCGCTCTTCTCGGCGGCTGCGGAACTCGCTGTGCTCAAACATCCTCGCCAAACAGTGGGGACGTTCCCTGTGGGGACACCCTTTCTGTTCAGGTTTCTTTCTAAATCTAGAGGAGAAAGAGTGTCCCTCTCGGGAACGTCCCCACTGTTTCCCCTCGAAGAAAAACAGCGTTACGGAAAAACGCTGTTGGGGGGATCCAAGGGGGTATGCATCCTTGGTCGCAGGAGGCTTTATTGCCACCGAGAAGGGGAGGCAGCGAGCCTTATAGGCGAGCGTTGGAAGGGGGAAAGCGAAGCTGTTCCCCCTCCAAGGAGATTCGGGAAGGCTAAATCTTCAATGCCGCTCCGACAATCCCCTGCACTTTCTATTCATCATATCAGGTTACTTTGGGACAACATCTACTAGATACAAGAGAGGAGAATGAAGCGATGGAATTAATACAAAGATACAGCAAATGCTTTGTATGCGGGGATAAAAACGATATTGGTTTAAAAGTTGATTTTTTTTATAAAGAAGGAAAGACAGTAGCGGAATACACTTCGACACCCGAATTCGCAGGGTACAAGGAGATATTGCACGGCGGCATCATCTCTGCTCTTCTGGACGAGGTGATGATTAAATCAATCATAGCCAAAGGAATCTTCACTCTCACGTCACGAATAGATATAAGGTTCAAAAAATCTGCTCGGATTGGAGAGAAATTACTTTTGGAAGGATGGATAAAAGAGGATAAAGGAAGGCTGATCCTGGCCGAAGGAAAAGTTTTTAAACAAGATGGCGAAATCATCGCAGTGGCCCAGGGAACTTATTTTAAGGTAAAAGGGCAGATAAAGGACCAGTTGCAACGCAGCATTGATTAAAACGAAAAAGCCTCTGACAATATTTAATTTTTTATTCACTGATAGGAGATCACAGACTTTCCCTGCAGATTAGAAGAGG
>CAZSPM010000448.1:0-2409 GCA_964608785.1 uncultured Eubacteriales bacterium | reverse complement strand
GCCTATGGCTCTTAGTCTAGGGTCTGGCCAATTTTATTTGCCGAGTGCTCGAGAACACTCCTCACTCTTTTATGGCTGAAATGCTTCAGGCGGAATTCCAGAGGATCTATGCCGGCTTTTGAAGCCATGATATCAATATGCGATTCCCTGGCAAATGTATTTGTGTTGTTAGCAGGAGCGCGCCAAGCTCCTGTTCGGAAAGGATGGGAGCCAGGAGTGCCTCGCCAGCCTCCTCCTGAGAATACTGTTCGATGATGCGGGATCTCATAGAATTGTTCAGACCCTCTTTCGCCTGCATAATAAACCATATAATCCCAGTGAACAATTTTACCTGAACCATTGATTCCAGATTTGATTTTAACTACTGCTGCAGGACGGAATGTGTCATAAAAGAACTCTTCTGGACGGGTCCAGGCGACCTGAACTGGTTTCCCGGTCAATTTTGCTAACTGTGCTGCTTCAATGGCTTGCCTGTTGCTTGTTTTTCCTCCAAAGCCTCCCCCTACAAAAGGAGTGATAATGCGGACATTTTTTGTGGGTAAGCCTATGGCTTGAGCAACACTTTCTTGGTCGCCGAACGGCCTCTGGGTGGATACCCAGACTGTGGCTTTATCTCCTTCAATTTTAGCCACAGCTGTATGGGTTTCTATGGGGGAATGGGCAACATAGCTATTGAGATATTTTTCTTCAAATATTTCAGAGGCGAGTTTCTTTCCCTGAGCGAGATTTCCCCCCTGGGCGACTATTTCTCCTTCTGGAGCCACATTGACCAAATGGTCAAAAATTGTCGTGTCGTCAACTTCGGCTTCTGGTTTTTTAAACTGAGCCTTAATTTTTGCCAAGGCTTTTTCAGCCTCATCGGGGTGCTCATGAAGGACAGCAACCAGATCTCTGTCTTGGACAACTCGAACACCTTTCATTTTTTGGGCAGCCGTTGTGTTCACGCTCTTTAATTCTGCCCTGTGAGCAGGGGGTCTTAAGATTCTTGCGTACAGCAAGCCTGATAAGCGAATGTCTCCTGCAAATTTTGCCTCTCCCGTGACTTTCTCTAAAGCATCTCGTCGTAGAAGAGGTTTCCCCACGATTGTGAATTCTGAAGGTTTTTCAACAATGGCTTTTTGCTTCAGGCGTCTTTGGATTTTTTTTCCCTTGGTCAGTTGAGCATAGGAAACCGTATTTTTGTTTTGAGTTTTATCCCATATCAAACCATCTTTGGCTATCAATTTATTTTGAGGTATCTTGAGATATTCAGCCGCCAGTTCCATTAATACTGCCCTGGCCTCAGCAGCAGCGGCTCTCATAATAGGACCAAACATGCGGGTGGAGAGAGAACCGAAAGTCCCCATATCCCACGGACAGAGATCCGTATCTCCCATAACCATATCGACAGAATCTAATGGGACATTGAGTTCATCAGCCAGTATTTGTGCAAGGGATGTTATGGCGCCTTGGCCCATCTCTATTTTTCCTGTGAGGCATGTGACTCTGCCATCCTCTCCGATCCTGAGAAAGGCATCGAAATCATCAGGGGTCCTTTGACGGAACCCCCTGCGCTTACTTTCCTGCATTGTGATACTGTCATAGGGGGAGAAAAGGATTACGATTCCTCCACCTAGGAGCTTGAGAAATTCTCGGCGGTTAAGAGGGAAATTTACTTTTATGTCGCTGAAATCAAGATCCATGTAATCGTCTTTTTTCATCTCTTCCCTCCTCTCATTACGCGCGCTGCAGTCTGGATAGCTTGGATAATCCGTTGATAAGAGCCACAGCGACAGAGGTTTTCTTCCATTCCCTGAACGATTTCCTTATGGCTCGGTTGCGGATTTTTTAGCAGTAAGCCGTAAGCATTGAGAATCATTCCTGGAGTGCAGAATCCGCATTGAAGAGCATCGTGTTTTATGAATGTTTTTTGCAGAGGATGGAGGTCTCCGTTTTTGGCTATTCCTTCGATAGTGATGACCTCTTTTCCTTTAACATCTTTAACAGGAAATTGGCAGGATTGGACAGCCTCCTTGCCCACTAGAACAGTGCAGGCTCCACAGAGGCCCTCTCCGCAGCCGAATTTAGTACCTGTGAGACTTAAATCAGTACGCAAGACCCATAAAAGCATTCGCTCATTATCTACCGTCAAGCTTACAGACTTATCATTAAGCTTAAAACGAATGGTTTCCTTCATTTTAATCTCCTTATTTAACATTGGGGTCAGGCTTTCATAACTTTCATAACTCGCTGCTGGGATAATTAGAATACTTGAGGCTCGTCCTATTATGAAAGTTATGAAAGCCTGACCCCGATGGAACTATACTAAAGACAAAGCAGCTCTATATATTAAAGCCTCAACGAGGTCTTTTTTGTATGCGTTCTCTGTCGTGGGTCAGGCATCCTTCAGGGCTTCTCTGGCAGCTTGCC
>CAZSPM010000447.1:0-2415 GCA_964608785.1 uncultured Eubacteriales bacterium | reverse complement strand
TCCCTTGTAAAATTCAGTAAGGCTATGAAAATAGAAGCTGCAGAGAGCAAGAAAATCTTTCGCAAAGATGGCAAAAGAATGAAGGTTGGAGCATCTGACAGCACCCAAGGTCATCATGTTAACCTTCTCAAAATCGCAATTGATCACTACACCATCAAACATAAACTATATGAAGCCGAAAACGCAGTTGATGCACTTAAAAAGATTGGCGAATCCCGCCCCAAGACTGATGGCAAGAAGCGTGAAAAGCGCCTAACAAAAGCTGAGGAAGGCATGATTCTCGACTCAGTCAAAACTGATGAGCAGCGTAATAGCATTGTCTTATTATTAGAAACAGGCATCAGACTAGGCGAGCTTTTAAAGATTAAAGAAAGGGACGTAGATTATGATGGCGAACAAATATACATGGGGGAAACCAAGAATGGCGGGAAAAGATATGCCGATCTAACGGATAGAGCCTTGGATGCACTCAATGCACTGAAGGCCGCTAATGGATTCCCTCTATACTCTAAAACATCCAACTCTCTTTATAGAGCATTTAAAAAAGCTGTCAGAGAGAATAAACTACATGATGAACTAACACTTCACTCACTAAGGCATGAGTTTTGTTCAAGGTGCGTAGAAGAAGACGGACTATCCTTCAGAGAATTGATGTCCTTAAGTGGCCATGAAGATGTTAAATCTGTTGCTCGATACGTTAAATCGGATTTTGAAACTGCCAGAAAAAAAAGACGTGCCAGCAAAGCAGCAGGGATCAGCTAAACTTCAATCATTCAAAAGAAGCTCGGACATGCCATCTAGCTTAACCTTAACCGGCCTCCAATCAGGAGCATGCCTATCCATCAAGGCATAAAAGCGTTTACTGTGATTATGTTCCCGCAAATGACAAAGCTCATGAGTGATGACGTAATCGACACAGTCAACTGGAGCCTTAACCAGATTCCAGTTCAAGCTAATCCGCCCCTTTGGCGAACAGCTTCCCCACTGTTTTTTCATGGCTCGAACAGACATAGGCGGTACGCCATCCAACCATTCAATATTGGGAGCAATAGCGTTTAGTCGCTTCTGAAAAGCTTGGCGTGCATGATCTTTATACCAAACCTCAAGCAGAGCTTTGACTTTCTCTCTGCTGACTTCTTTGCACTGAACAACGAAGCGACCTCGACTCAGCTTCACCTGATTCACATCTGATGGGACAACCTTCAGCACATAACGTCTGCCCATATAAAAATGGGTTTCTCCACTAATATATTCTCGGGGCAAAACCTGCGAACGGTACAGATGCATCTTTTCAACATTGCGTACAACCCAGCGTGCCCGCCGAGTCATCGTCTCAGCAATTCTTTGTTTTGTGGCATGGGCAGGTGCTTTCACTTCAACTGAGGCATCTGGCAACACATAAATCGATATTGATTTCTTTCTGGAGTCTAGAAATTGTACCGCGTATTCATATGTCTTATCTCCATAACGAAAGCTTGGCATAGCCACTATTTTTCCCCATGGCGAACAATCTGGAGCACATGCTCAAGCATAACCTTGGCCTTATCCAGGCCACCCAACATCTTAAACAGCCTTGGTAATAAAGACTTCTGAATTTCAGCCTCGATATTTTGGGGGTTCAGGGAGTGTTCGGCGACAGATCGATTTACTACTGCATCAATATCTCTGGCCAGTTCGATGAACTGCTTGCGGTTATCTGGAATAGAGGAGGCAAAAACATCTTCACCCAATGTAAGCCGGAGCGCACCAAAATAGGCCTTGGCTTGAGGGCTATCATCCATCTCATCCGGAATACCTGCCACCTTTCTATCACTGACATCATCCTCAAATGACTTGAAGAATGCATACTGCTTCAGAGGATGATCAAATAGTTTCTCAGCCTCCTCGATCGCCTGTTTCAGCAGCTTTGAGAAATAGGCCTTGGCATATGGATCATCATCCATCTGTTCTTCAATCTTCTTCTTCAATCGGGTTCGAATGATGTCCGTCTCATTCCGAGTCTTCTCTTCATTCCACTTCTCAGGATTTTGCTCCGCTAAAGCAGTAACCTCATAAACACCTTCCGCCTCTTTAACGCCTTCACCAACAACATGCTTATCCACCAGCTTGCCGATCTGCTGCTCATAGATGCTGTAATCGACTGTCTCCTGGGCATCCTGCTTACTGATCTTGCGCAAGTTTACAAAGAAGCGAAGATCATCTTTATAGCTCTGAATATCCTTTTCAGTGAAAGATGAATCTTCAAAAAAGCTGCTAGAGGATAAAGCAATCTTCAGACACATGCCGAACTCGGTTAGCGCCTCATAGAAGTCCTCACGATGCTTCTGGTTGGCATCAAACTCTTTACCCTGTGCATCATTCTGAAGTCTGGGGATGAGGAGTTGCCGATACTGCTCCAGGTCCTGTCTGTTCTTC
>CAZSPM010000446.1:0-2432 GCA_964608785.1 uncultured Eubacteriales bacterium | reverse complement strand
ACTGCCTGCTCAGATGCCGAACACAGATATCAGAGAGACCATGGAGATTCAATTCAGCGAGGGGCTGCCCGGCGTAGTGTTAGACGAAGAAAAACAACGGATGTATTTTGACACCAGCGGCGACATTACAACCGACTTTGAAAAATTTTATGAAAACTATCTGGCAGAAAATCTGGATTACTTCAAGATTTCTCCTGAATTTAGCCAGGGCATATATGAAATGGAACGCCAACTAAGAGAAAGGGAACCTTCATCTCTCAATCTTAAATATTTTAAAAGTCAAGTAACCGGGCCCATTACAATCGGACTGGGCAGGACAGATGAAAACAAGAGAGCGATCTACTATAATGATATGTTTCGAGATGCTATTGTCAAAGGAACTGAAATGAAAGCCCGATGGCTATTGCAGAAATTCAAATTCTTAGGATGTGATCAAATCTGCTTTATTGACGAACCTATTCTATCCGCTTTTGGCTCATCCACCTATCTCAGTATCCAGCGCTCTGATGTCGTAGAATATTTGAATGATATTATAGAGGCAATCCATAAGGAAAATGCTCTTACTGGTATTCACTGTTGTGGAAATACAGAATGGACCATTCTCGTGGATGCCGGAGTTGATATTATCAGTTTCGATGCCTATGAGTTTGGTGAAACCATAGGATATTATCCTGAGAAGATAAAGCGCTTTTTAGAGAATGGCGGAGTTTTAGCTTGGGGAATAATCCCTACCTCTGAAAAAATTAATGAAGAGACTCCTGAGTCTCTGGCAGAAAAATTGGAAGTTATCGTAGATAACTTAGCCAGTAAAGGGGTAGATAAAAACTTAATTTGGGAGCAGTGTTTACTCACTCCGAGCTGTGGGACAGGATCACGTACGGTGGAGATTACAGAAAATGTTTTTCAAAATCTGGCTGAGGTCAATAAATTACTCCAACATTAAAAAGCTAGAACAATAGAATAATCCAACAAAAGCCTGGACCTTTGTTTTAGGAAGTTTTAGATAAAATGAAAAATACGAAAATGACAAAAAAAAGCATAGACCGTGCAGTAAACCAAGCACTCGAAAAAACCAGCGAGAAAGGTCTCGAAACTGTCTGGGAACGGTCGGACCTCCAAAAACCTCGCTGTGGCTTTGGCGAACAAGGACTTTGCTGCCACGTCTGCTACATGGGACCATGCCGGATCAACCCTAAGGGTAAAAAACCTCAGAAAGGAGTCTGTGGGGCAACCGCCGAACTAATTGTAGCCCGTAATTTCGCCCGGATGATCGCTGCAGGAGCCGCTGCCCATTCCGACCATGGTCGTTCGGTAGCCAAAACCCTCCTCTTAGCTGCCAAATCTCCGGATTCAGGATATTCCATCAAGGACGAGAATAAGCTCAGAAAGGTGGCGAAGGTTCTTGAAGTTGAAGTTAAGGATAGGACAAAAGAAGAAATAGCACGAGATGTTGCTGAAAAGGCTTTAGAAAATTTCGGCAAGCAGGAGGGTGAAGTCGCCTTTATCAGGAAGGCTCCCGAATCCCGGCAGGCAGTCTGGCATGAGCTAAACATTGTCCCCCGAAGCGTAGACCGCGAAATTGTTGAAATGATGCACCGCACCAGCATAGGAGTGGATCAGGATTACCGAAACATTATGCTGCATGGAGCAAGAACCGCATTAGCTGACGGCTGGGGCGGCTCTATGATCGCTACTGAACTGCAAGATATACTTTTTGGGACCCCATCCCCACTTCGAGGACAGGTGAATCTTGGTGTTCTATCGGAAAAGGATGTCAACATTGTTGTGCATGGCCATGAACCTGTGCTTTCGGAAATGCTGGTCTATGTAGCCCAGGATAAGGACTTGCTCAATCTCGCTAAATCAAAAGGAGCCAAAGGAATAAACCTGGCTGGAATTTGTTGTACGGCTAACGAAATCCTCATAAGACACGGTTTGCCGATCGCAGGAAATATACTACAGCAGGAATTGGCAATAAGCACAGGCGCAGTGGAAGCCATGATCGTTGATGTTCAGTGTATTATGCCTTCGCTTCCAGAAATTTCCAAATGCTTCCATACAAAGCTCATCACCACTTCAAGCAAGGGAAAGATCGCAGGAGCCAAACACCTCGAATTTTCAGAAAAAAATGCTTTCCAGACAGCTAAGGAAATCATCAAGGAAGCCATCATGAATTTTCCAAACAGGGAAAAAGTCAATATTCCCAAAGAAAAAATGGACCTCATTGCTGGATTCAGCCATGAAGCCATAAATTACATGCTGGGCGGAACATTTCGAACATCCTACGTCCCTCTTAACGATAATGTCATCAACGGCCGAATCAAAGGCGTGGCAGGAGTGGTGGGTTGCTCGAATCCCCAGGCGCTTACTGACCCATGTCATGTGAATATAGTGGACGCGCATATCGCATATGACATTTGCAGTGTTCAGGT
>CAZSPM010000445.1:0-2433 GCA_964608785.1 uncultured Eubacteriales bacterium | reverse complement strand
AGGTATATCTGTCGTGCTCTCTAGACATCTTTCCGTCACATAAACAGCATTGTTCAGGTAGTAATTATCCATATCTCCGCAGTAGATATGGATTTTCCCTTTGAGTTTGGAACCGATAGTTTTCCAGTCTCTCTCCAGGATGTAGCGGAGATCATAGTTCTCACGCCAGTATTCCGCTACGGAATGGTCAATCTTACCCGTCATCTTATCCCAGATCCGTTTTGGATAGCCATTGTCTCCAACCGGACTATACACAGCCTCCCAAATATCCCACTGGTCTCCTGAGCGAGATTTTGTTCCAAGGACAAGTTCCCGATGGTTCATCTCTTTTAGGGTTGAATTGACCTCACCAAGATAATTTCTGCGGCCAGGCCTAGGTGTTCTCTTCCATTTGCCTTCCACATAATAGGCGTTCTCGTGCTCATAAATATTGACAATCGTGTAGGCACGAAAATCAATCGGGTCTGGACAGGCGGCCCAGCATCCATTGTATTCATCAGGATAGAACACCTGAACTCCCAGGGCTTCCCAGCCACCAGTCGACCCTCCGTAGAGAAACCGTGCCCAACCTTTACCGATGCATCGAAATTTCTTCTCGACAAATGGGATGAGCTCATAGGTAATCGCGTCTCCGTAAGGTCCGAGATTCTCAGAATTCACAGCATAAGAATCATCGTAGTAGGGATTGGCGTGCTGCACTTTTATGATAACCATTCTCGGAGTGTCAGCTGCTGTCCAATATTTATAGAATTTATAATCGTATTCCTGAACCGTCTTGTTATAGCCTTCCCAATTAAACCGACGACTGTAAACAGGCTTAAGATTGGGATCAGGTGGTGTCTCACGAAAGCCACTGAATGTATAGGGAAAATGACCGTGATTGATGATAAGCGGGTAGCGGGCTTCAGGATGTTCATCAAAGCCCTCGGGTAAAAGAACACATGCCCCTAGATGCATCGGGCGGCCCCAGAACTCTGTCAAGAGCTTACTCTTGATTTTTACGTGCCTAATATATTTTGTATCTTTTGGCTCAGGGATGGGCGGGATTTTTTTATCGAACACAATTTTTATCACTTCATCCGCGTGAGGATCTATTTTTATTTTCTTCGGAGTGCTGTACAGGTTGCCTGGAGCCCTATTCCAATGCTGCCCTTCTCCCCTATCCATGGGGAGCTTTACCGCATGACCGTCAGAACGATGAAAGGTCTCGTACCTGTGGAGAAGCGCTTGGACCCGATATTCGCCTGCGGGAATCTTTGAAATGTTTTTCAAGGGATAGCCGAAGACAGCCCTGTCTATGAATGCCTCTTCTCCTGGCTTTAACCCATTGACATCGATACCGAAAATCAGTTGTGTATTCGGACTGTCGCTAATTTGAAAACGGGGCTCACCACTTGGATTTGTTGAGATCATCAATAGCATACGTCCATCAAGAGGTTCTTTACATAATTCTTCTGTAAATGATATGCCAAAGCGAAGAGGGTAATCCTGTTTTTCTCCATAAAGTTGTCCTCCTAACAGTGAAAATGAAACAGTGAGGAGGATGGGCAGAAATAAAAATAATTTTCTTAAATCTTTATTGCTCATGAGATCAACCTCCTGTAGAAAAAATTAAAATCGGTTCTTCTAATTTTGCAAAGAAGCTTATAACACAGGACCAAATTGATGTCAAAAATTGATATTTGAGCTGCCTTAAACGAATGATTTTTGCCGTTGTTCCCTTCATTTGTTCTTAGAATTCAGACCGAACAAGTAGATAATCATTAATCTATTTCTTATTTTTTTATTATTATTGTATCATCTGAGCGTGATGAATGTTTGCATTTGAAGAGAGGGCACACTCATGAAACCCATTAAAACAAGAAAAGAATGGCTTTCGCTTGAAACATCCATGCGAGAGGATCTATTAAAATTCTGGGGAGGAGATTGGGGCTGTGATTCCGAATTTGGAAATCTCAGGGCTGTTCTCTTAAGGCGCCCAGGACGTGAGATTGAAAATATCAGAGATCCCAGACAATTCCGATGGCAGGAAATCATGGATCCAAAAGTCGCTCGAGAACAACACGATGCCCTTGCCGATCTCTATCGTTCACACGAAATTCAAGTGCATTATGTGGAGCAGATGGGAGAGGACAGAGCCAACGGTCTTTTTATGCGGGATACAGTATTGATGACTCCTGAAGGAGCAATTGTCGGTCGACAGGCAATGGCTTGTAGGCGCGGTGAAGAAAGATACGCCTCAGAAGCACTTGCCGCATTAGGCGTTCCCATTGTACGCACTATCTCGGGGACAGGTATATTTGAAACGGCCTGCTGTCTCTGGGTTGATGCCGAAACAGTGATCATGGGCTCGGGGAACCGTGCCAACAGTGAGGGGTGCCGACAAATAGAGGAAGTATTGTGCTCTATGGGCATAGAATATTTTCTCTATAT
>CAZSPM010000444.1:0-2446 GCA_964608785.1 uncultured Eubacteriales bacterium | reverse complement strand
GTGATCTATAGTACATCAGATCGACATAATTAGCACGCCGTGGTATTCATGTATTATCATTCATATCATATCTAGCCAACTTGTAGCCAGAGATTAGAGATGAAATGTCCAAAGTGTCAGCTTGGGAATCGTGAAGAGGCAACCTTTTGCAGGAAGTGTGGCGAATCCTTGGAGCGAGATATTTCCTGTCCAAATTGCGACTCATCAAATCCTCCCGATAGCAGTTTTTGCGAAAAATGCGGCCATGATTTGAGAGATTCTGAAGAAGCTCCACCCGTAGACTACTCCGAGCCTCAATCCTATACGCCCAAATTCCTGGCGGACAAAATCCTGACCACTCGAAGTTCAATCGAAGGAGAACGAAAACTGGTAACTGTGCTCTTGCGGATGTGGCCAACTACACCGCCATGTCAGAGAAGCTCGATCCCGAGGAAGTCCACCAGATCATGGACGGGTGCTTCAAAATCCTGATGGATGAGATCCACAAGCATGAAGGCACGATCAACCAGTTCACCGGGGATGGCGTCATGGCCCTGTTCGGTGCGCCGGTGGCACATGAGGAGCACGCCCAAAGGGCCTGCCATGCAGCCTTGGCTGTCCGGAAAGCCATGGAGCCTTACGGAGAGAGGATAAAGCAGGATTGCGGTGTAGAATTCAAGATGCGCATCGGGCTAAACTCCGGCCACGTGATAGTTGGATCAATCGGGGATGACCTCAGAATGGATTATACCGCAGTTGGGGATACAACAAATCTAGCGGCCAGGATGGAGAGCGCGGCTAAACCGGGCGATATCCTGGTATCGAAGAACACCCAAAGGATTGCCCGGAACTATTTTGAATTTGGAACCCCGGACAAGCTGGAGGTGAAAGGAAAGGTCAAGCCCCAGGAAGTTTTTGAACTGATTGCGCCCAGTGAAGTGGGGACACGGTTCGAGGCCTCTGTGGCCAAGGGCCTGACCAGGTTTGTGGGCCGGAAGAACTCCATGGCCGCCCTAACAGAGCCTTTTGAAAGGGTTCAAGCCGGATCGGGCCAGTTAGTGGGAGTCGTCGGTGAGGCAGGTGTGGGCAAGACAAGATTAATGCTGGAGTTTAAAAACAGGCTCACTCCCGGCTCTTACACCTATCTTCAAGGTCAGTGCCTCCATTACGGTGATTCCATCATATACCTGCCGATCCTTGATATCATCAAGTCATACTTCGAGATAGAGGAAGGGGATCGCGAGTTTATCATCCGGAAGAAGATAAAGGAAAAAGTCCTTGGTCTTGATGAAAAACTCGAACACACGATTCCATCCTTTCAGGAACTCCTTTCTCTAAAAACGGATGATGAGGAATACCTGAAACTGGAACCGAAGGTAAAAAGGGAAAGAACCTTTGAGGCCATCCGGGATCTTTTCATTCGGGAGAGCCAGAAAAGACCCCTGATCCTGGTGGTTGAGGATCTGCATTGGATCGACAGGACCTCGGAGGAGTTCCTGGATTACCTGATCGAGTGGCTGGCAAACGCGCGGGTCATGTTGATCCTTCTTTACCGGACCGAATATCGCCATCAATGGGGGAGCAAGACTTATTACAGCAAGATCGGTCTGGACCAGCTTGGTGCCGATTCGAGCGTGGAGTTGGTTAAGGCCATGCTCGAAGGAGGGCAGGTCGTACCCGAGTTGAGAGAACTAATCCTTAGTCGTTCTGCTGGAAACCCTCTTTTTATGGAAGAGTTTACCCATTCCTTACTTGAAAACGGCTCTATCGAGAAAAAGCATCAACAATACGTCTTGAGTAGGGACGTCTCGGAAATAGATGTCCCGGACACCATCCATGGGATCATTGCCGCCCGGATGGACCGCCTGGAGGAAAACCTCAAGCGGACCATGCAGGTGGCCTCGGTGATCGGCCGGGAGTTTGCCTTCAGTATCCTTCAGACCATTGTAAAAATGCGGGAAGACGTCAAGACCAACCTTCTCAACCTTCAGGGGTTGGAGTTCATCTATGAAAAGAGTTTATTCCCGGAACTGGAATACATCTTTAAACACGCGCTTACCCAGGAGGTGGCTTATAACAGCCTGCTTCAAAAAAGGAGAAAAGAGATCCACGAGAAAATAGGCCGGGCCATAGAGCAGATATATGCCGAAAGGCTGGAAGAATTCTATGAAATACTGGCCTATCATGCCACAGCCGCAGGTCAGAAAGAGCGTGCCTTAGGCTACCTTATCCGGGCATCTGAAAGAACCCACCGGGCGGCGGCGTATCGGGAAGAAGCAACACTCCTGATGCGCGCCATTACTATCGCTGAGGAAAGCGGAGATAAACAAGTTCTTCCAGATCTGCACACACGATGTGGGCGAGCCTATGCAGCGATTGGCCTATGGGGAAAAGCTAGGCCGGAGTTGGAGAAGGCACTTCGATTGTTGCCTTCAAATGCTATGGAACAACAGGCTGAAGTGATGGC
>CAZSPM010000443.1:0-2448 GCA_964608785.1 uncultured Eubacteriales bacterium | reverse complement strand
CTAGAGCTGAGTGATCCAACTCCTGTAAGTGCGGGTGAAATAAAGACAGCTTGTCCTGGGTAGAACGGTGACGAGCCAAACAGTTCTACAGTCGAATTGTATGGTAGCTTGAGGACACCGACATTAACATTCCCCGTCTCTCTGGATTTCAATATCCTTTGATCTCTCAGTCTGCTCTCCATCTGCTTGAACTTAACTCCCTTGACGATTCCCCTGTCTGAACCAGGAGTAAGATGATAAACTCCATTCTCAGCACTTGTCTGTTCGCTAGGATCTAGCCTGAGCCATGCTGGCACTCGTGAGCCGTAAATGATAAAGAAATTGGATGGGGACTGGAAGCCTCCATCAGTCGATAGCCTTGGTGGAGCGATCCGGAAACCTGGGTGTGGTTTGGGGATGTCCAACATGGAGCCCTTATTTCTTTGTAGATTTTTTGAGTGTCCAGACACAGTGGTGGCTTTGATGGAAGCCCTGTCTTCAGTAAATTTTTTCCGAGCATCTTCTCCCACTCGATTCGAAACGAAGCTATCGAGGGCATTATCTATTAGCTCGGTAGTTACCTTCTTTATGAAATTATCAAATGTGAATGTTGAGCTTCCCCTCTTCATCACATTTTCGTACATAAAGAGATTGTACATATCAAGAGATATTGGCATCGAGGAAAGATTAACCCTTATTCTCTTGACATTCTTCAAGTCCTCAGAAGAAAGTTGTTCTTGCTGTATTTCGATTTTTCCCTTCTTGTTTTTCACCTTCTTTTCTCTTGGTGGAGGGAACAAGTAAAATTCATAATCACCAACAACTACTTCGGAAACCATGGAGTCGTTTTGCTTTAGAGCCTCAGCCATATAATTGATGAGATCACCCAGGTAGAAATACGAGATGGTCCTCTTTCCTGTTGGTGTAGGTTTGCTGTCTAGGTTTTTGCCAGCCTTCTCTTTCTTCCTAAATTCCTTAATAAGATCTTTTACAGTTTGCTCGTCTATAATTCCTTTTGGGAAGATCTGCCCCAAGCTCTTGGACTTAGGCAGGATGCCGCTCTTATACTGATCCTCGCTCACGGGGAACGAGAATAGCCGCTCGTTTTCGACGAGGTACTGGAGGAATTTCGTGTAGTTCGATGCTCTATTTCTTTGAGTGGCTTTTTCGAGTTCTTCTTGAAGCTCGTCTCTTTTGTCTTTCAAAGCCTCTTTTGCCTCTGACTCCTTTTCGTTTTTGAGATTCTCTTTGTTTGTCGCGATCTTGTTTTTGACTTTTTTAAGCTCCTTTTCTGTCTTGTCTTCTGGGTCTTTTTTCGTGCCAATCGTGAGAACATTGGATGTGTATTGATCAGAGAGAAATTCTCCGGAAGCAGTGTATGATACTTTCAGCTCTATGCTACCGTCTTCTTTGAAATCAAACTCTGTCTGGTTGGGGTACAAAGATAAGAAAACCCGGCTGTCCTCAAGTGCAAGCTTTAGTTCTGGTGTCAAGTCGGCATTGTCTGGATATTTGTATCCCATCTCGGCGAGGATTTCGATCTTCTCAGGATCAACTTGGGCAGCTTCGTCTTCCTCTTTCGTATTTTCTGGACTGTGAAGAATCAGGTCCATCCACGAAATTCCGGATGACGGCTTCTGTAGATCGACCATCGAAGAGAAGGAAAGAACAATTTCGGCAGTCAACGATCTTCGTGCGTTAAACAAGTTATCTCCGTTAGTCTCCCAAGAAAAGCTCTTTAAGCCAACATTTTTATAACTATCAGAGCCATCAGCAAAATACTTTTTCATGTCTGGCGATGTTGTAGAGAACTTGAACTCTTCTATGATCCGCTTTCCAGTGGTGTCCTTCTTGCTCTTAAAGAATCTGATATATGGTATCAGGCTACTCAATTGAGCAGGAGTGATTGCCATCAAAGGCAACAGACTCGTGCCGATGGTTAATGTGTTTATCAGGTTTCCTTCTGAGTTAGCGAGTATCAGATTGTTCATATCTTCTGGCTTTGGTATGTTTTTCGAAGCAATAAAGCTCTCAACATTCTGAATCAAATATGCCTGCTCTGTCTGTTCAAAGATACCTTTCCTTGATTCTCGCTTCTTTCTCCTGCCGCCAGCAACTCTATTGTTGCCTTCTCTAATCTTCGCTGCTTCCTTGAGGGCTTTCTCTCTGGCAAGTTCGGCTGCAGCCTCAGTCAAGCGAACTCGGTTGCCCTCCGAGTCTTCACCCTCAACACCACCATAGCTTTCGAATGAAGTTTCGGCAGCTTCATCTTCATGCCCCTCCTCAAATTCTACAGATTGAAGATTGGTCAGCGGCAAACCAGTGCTATTGTTCTCCTCAATTGGCTTACCATCTCTAGTCCACCCCCGCTGAGTGTTGGTGGATAGGGCATCATCTAATTCTTCGTCTTCCACTTATGCTGATCTCCTCATATAGATTGAGAGTGCCCTATCGAGCGGCTGAGGCACT
>CAZSPM010000442.1:0-2457 GCA_964608785.1 uncultured Eubacteriales bacterium | reverse complement strand
AATTAGGTGTCTGTATGTTTTTTAAGATAATCAATAAATCCATCCAGATATTCCAGCGGTACATATAAAAGCGATCCATCTGAATTCTTTCATCGTAGTCGATCTCTTGCCGGCCGCTTATCTGCCAGTATCCACTCAATCCGGGTCGAATTTTGATTCGCTCTGCTTTAAAATCACCATAGCGCTCAAGCTCTTCCGGAGTTACCATTCGAGGTCCTACAAGACTCATTTGGCCGATTAAGACGTTATAGAACTGGGGCAGTTCATCGAGGCTGAGCTTTCTGAGGACTTTTCCTACCAAGGTCACCCGGGGATCATTTTTTAACTTGAAATTTATTTCAAATTTCTCCTTTAGTTCCGAGTGCCTCTCTAGAAAGAAATCAGCATCCACCCGCATTGTTCTAAATTTAAAGGCATCAAAGTGAGTACCATTGCGGCCGACAACGCGACGGCGGTGGAAAACCGCTCCACCATCCTGCAATTTAATACATGTGCCAATAATGATGAACAAAGGGCTCAAAATGCAGACCGCTGCGGCTGATCCAAGGATATCCAGGGTTCTTTTTATGGTCATGGGAAAACGTTTGGATAGCTCTGAGTCGATCTTTCGCATTGCAGCCAAACCCACATATTCATCCTGATCGTAAATATAGGAGGCATTCACAAGGGCTCTGTCCAAAAAGAAAACCTCCCTGCCATGCTCTGTACAAATTGACAATAAATTAAAGAGGTCTTGATTGCTATTTTGAGGGTGATTTCCGATGGCAAGAAAAACAGTGCCAATCCTATTTTCGTCCAGAAACCTGTCTAGTGAAGACCGTATGGATTCCTCTTTTTCTTTGCCGCTAAAAATAAGATCCCCGTTTTGCAGCCCCACATACCCCACAAATTCAAAACGAGAGAAATGCTGTAGGTGGAGCAAGTCGCGCAGCTGTCTTACGATCTTGGGGTTGTTGCCGATAATAAGAGCCTTTTCCTTGCCGATACCATGGTGCCAGAATCGCCTATAAAGTCTTTTGAGGCCAAAGCGGGCAATAGCCAGAGACACCAAAACCAGAATATAATCGAACAAATAAATATAGCGGGAAAATCCGGCAGTCTTAAAGATCAAAAAATTAAAGGTAAAAATAATCACTATCCCGATGGTGACGCTTTTTATAATAATTTCCAGTTCTCTTTCCTGCCGCCTCCGAAAAGACGGTTTATAGCCTCCCATAGTGTATGAGAAAATTGTGACCCCAAGGACACATATAAATATTGAAAAAATGTAATTCCTCAGCTCCTCTCCGATACCGATAAGCTCTATCCCTACTAGAGCGCCACAGATCATCCCTGAGACAACCATGATGACATCCAGACCGAGTTGTATGATCTGGTGGCCCAGACCTTTGTCCAAAATACGCCAGAGTATTAGCAATAGCCGGTTATTGCCGGCGGCTTTATATCTGTCGATAGGCTCCTTGAAGCCCATGCCCGAAGCCGCCTCGTGTCCCTCAAGGCCTTTTCTATTCTCGGAACCCATCTACCTCCTGAGCTCAGACCTCTGACATCCGACCTCTGCCGCATACCCTTCTGGATGCGCCCTGTGCCACTCCCATGCACTCGCCACAATACTCTCCAGATCATTAAACTGCGGTTCCCATCTCAGCTCCTTCCTCGCAAGCACAGATGATGCAACCAGCACCGCTGGGTCTCCCAGCCTCCGTGGAGTCATCTCAAAGGGCACCTCTTTTCCCGTGACCTTCTCCACCATCTGGACCACTTCAAGGTTGGAAAACCCGTGGCCGTTCCCCAAATTGTACTTTCCACATGGATTCCGATCCAGATTCTCCAAGGCTAAAATATGTGCTTCGGCCAGATCCACCACGTGGATGTAATCCCGGATGCAGGTGCCATCTTTGGTATCATAATCGTCACCAAAAATCTGGAGTTTCTCTCTCTGGCCAAGGATGCTCTGAATGGTCACTGGGATGAGATGGCTTTCATGCCGGTGAGCCTCTCCTAAATCCTTGCTGGCGCCGGCAGCGTTGAAGTAACGAAAGGCATTGAACTTAAGCCCATACGCTTGGTGATACCAGTCCAGTACCCTCTCGAACATCAGTTTTGATTCACCATAGGCATTAATGGGTTCCTGGGGGTGCTTTTCATCTATCGGCGTGTATTTGGGCTCTCCGAAGGTAGCAGCGGTGGAAGAAAAGATCATCCGGTCGCACTCGTGCTCACGCATGACATCCAGCAGGGTGATACTGTTCACCAAATTGTTGTAAAAATAAAGACCTGGGTCAGTCATTGAAAACGCAATGGTAGTCTCAGCAGCAAAATGAATCACACCCTCAATAGCATTTTCCCTAAAGATCCTCGGCAAAAAGTCCCTATCCCCAAAGTCCCCCTCATAAAAAATCGCTCCACCCGTCACAGCCTCTTTGTGACCCTCTTGAAGGTTATCGACTACAACGA
>CAZSPM010000441.1:0-2460 GCA_964608785.1 uncultured Eubacteriales bacterium | reverse complement strand
CGGGCACAAGCTTCACGGGCACAAGCTCCTCAGGAATTCAGAATCATGTTCGTCATTCCTGCAGAAGCAGGAATCCAGGCCTGTTCACTTCCTAGATTCCTGTTTTCACAGGAATGACGGTAGGAATGACATTTTTTCAACCCCATTGCTTGAGGAGGAAAGATGGACGAATATAAATTATTAATTAATGGAAAATGGAGAGAATCAGAGGATGTTAGAGATATAAAATCGCCCTATGACAAGAGTGTTATTGGCAAAGTTCATTTCGCCGGAAAAGAGCAGGCAGAGGAGGCAGTGGCAGCAGCCCACGAGGCTTTCGAAGAGACTAAAAAACTCTCAAGTCATGAGCGGTCGCAGGTGCTTGAAAAAATCTCTTCAGAAATCGACAGGAGAAAAGAGGAGCTGGCTCGCTCGATCGCTCTCTGTGCCGGAAAACCGATCAAGTCATCCCGCTTAGAGGCTGAAAGAGCGGTCTCCACTTTTAAGATCGCTTCTGAAGAGGCCAAAAGAATGGAGGGTGAGATCATCCCCCTTGACTTGAGCGCCCAGACAAAGAACCGCTGGGGTTTGATAAGACGCTTTCCTATCGGAGCGATTTCCGCCATTACTCCCTTCAATTTCCCCTTGAATCTTGTCGCCCACAAAGTTGCTCCTGCTTTGGCCTCAGGAAATACTGTCGTTCTGAGACCTTCCTCCCAGGTCTCTATGACATCTGTCCTGCTTGGAGATATCATCGAGGAAACTGACTATCCAGGAGGAGGGATAAATGTCATACCTTCAGGATATGAGGCTGCTGAAGTTCTCTTGACCGATGATAATATCAAGAAGGTGACTTTCACCGGAAGCCCTGCGATTGGCTGGGAGCTTAAAAAGAAGGCTTACAAAAAAAAGGTGACCCTGGAGCTAGGAGGGAATGCCGCAATTGTCATAGAACCTGATGCGAACCTGGATTTCGCCATCCCAAGGACGGTTCTCGGGGCATACGCTTACGCCGGGCAAATCTGTATCTCCATTCAGCGGATTTTCCTTCATGAGAAAATCTATGACCGCTTCATGGCTGATTTCACCGCGGCCACAAAGAATCTCAAACTGGGCGATCCTCTTGAGGAAGACACTGATGTCGGGCCCATGATAAACCTTGGTGCTGCCGAACAGACTGAGGAATGGATCAATGAGGCAGTGGAAAATGGAGCTCGCGTCCTGACAGGCGGAAAAAGAGACGGCACGATGGTTGAGCCCACAATCCTTGTAGATGTGAAGCCTGAGCTTCGTATCTCCTGGTTCGAGGCATTTGCACCTGTGGTTGTGGTTTATCCCTATAAGGACTTTGAAGCGGCTTTAAAGGGTGTCAACAATTCTATCTATGGGCTCCAGGCCGGGATTTTCACCAACGATTTGAACAAAGCCTTTCAAGCCTTTGAAGTGCTGGATGTGGGAGGAGTTATCATCAATGACTTTCCGACTTTTCGCATCGACCACATGCCTTATGGAGGGATCAAAGAATCAGGCTTTGGCCGCGAAGGCTTAAGATGCGCTATCGAAGAAATGACCGAAATGAAGCTCATGGCTGTCAACCTAAATGCATAGATCGGAGGATCGGCGGGGTCAGGCTTGAATAACCTGAATAACTTTTGTTCTAACAGGATTGAAAAAAATGTCATTCCCGTATAAGCGGGAATCCAAGACTATCCACTTTCTGGATTCCTGCTTACGCAGGAATGACAGAAAGTTATTCAAGCCTGACCCCATTGTTATACATTGTTATATTTTATTCTTGACACCCCCATTTTAGAATCCTAAACTAAGATTTCATTCATATCGTTTTCAATTATTTCACCCGGAGGAATCATATGAAAGTCATAAGCTTAGCCAAAGTCAGAGATACCATAAAAGAACTTGTCCAGAAAGCCAACTTCGAGCTCCAGGATGATGTCCTCAATGTGCTCAAAGAAATGGAAGCCAAAGAAGAATCTTCATCCGGAAAGGAAGTCTTCAAACAGATTCTTGAAAACGCAGCGATTGCCAAGCATGAAAAATTAGGCCTCTGCCAGGACACGGGGCTTGCCGTGTTTTTCGTGGAACTCGGTGAGGATGTCGAGCTTCAAAAGGATGACGGCCTGGGAAGCTTGAATGAAGCCATCACAGAAGGAGCCAGCGCCGGTTATGAGGACGGATATCTGAGGAAATCTGTTGTGGAAGATCCCATCCGGAGAAAAAACACCGGCGATAACACTCCTGCCTATATCCATTGGGAACTCCTCCCCGGCGACGCTTTCAAGGTGACATTCATTGCCAAAGGCGGAGGTGCTGAGAATATGAGTGCAGTCCGCATGTTTGCTCCTGCAGCTGGAATGGAAGGTATCGAAGACTTTGTAGTTAGAACTGCAGATAAAGGATGTTCCAACCCCTGCCCGTCTATCGTTGTCGGTGTATGTGTTCGCGGTAACCTCGCTTTTGTTG
>CAZSPM010000440.1:0-2471 GCA_964608785.1 uncultured Eubacteriales bacterium | reverse complement strand
AATATTTAATGCAAAGGGATCTTCTGTCTGAGAGTCAAAATTGATGATAGCAAGCAGGATCAGTTTAGAGCGCTCAATATAGTTCTGTGTGCGACTGATTAGTTCTAATCCGGATTGTGGCGGGGAGTCCATTCTGGCTGGTTGCTGTGCATATTGAATTTCTGAGACAGAGGGAGAAAAAACTGTCCTTCCTATGAAAATGCCTATAATGACCAGAAGGGCAGCGGCTGTGGCCTGGAAAGCCCACCTAGGGGCAACGCCTAAACCAGGAATAAACCTACGCCAGCGCCATTCAGTCTGAGCATTTAAAACTTTTCCTTCCTCCATTCTCTCAGCAACCTGTTTTCCAAAGTCATCCCAGAAAGCCTGTCCAGGCTCAGGCCGGATTCTCTTGTTCATAATCTCAAGAGTGGATGTCATCTCTGTATATTCCGAATTACACTTCTTGCAAGTCTCCAGGTGATCTTCAAGGAAATGCCTTTGGTCAGTATTTAATTCATCATAAAATGCTTCAGTAAACAAAGCCTTACATTTCTTGCAATTACTCATGGGTAACCTCCAATCTCGGATTACCTCGATATTTTGAAAGCTCCTTGCGGATCTTTTTTATGGCGCGGAAAAGAAGAGCTTTCACTGTTCCAACAGAAACATTCAAGATCTCAGCGATTTCCCTCATTTTAAGTTCGTTATAATGGCGCATCACAAACACAGCCCTCTCCTTAGGAGAAATCTTCTGAAGAGCAAGGGAGATATGCTTCTGAAGCAATAAAGATTCTGCACTCCGTTCCGGATCCATGTCTACACCCCCACCCAGAGGAACATAATCAATATTTGCTTTCTCTATAGTATCCAATGATATCTCAGGTTTTGAGGATTTTTTACGCAGGTTATCGATAGAGCTATTGACAGCGATTTGATAAAGCCACGAACTCATCTTCGCATCTCTCTGAAAAGTATTTAAAGAACGGAACACTTTAACAAACACCTCCTGGGAAACGTCTTCTGCCTCGTGATGGTCTCCTGTGATATCGTAAGCAAGGTAATAGACCTTCTTCTTGTGCCGCTCCACCAGCTCTTGAAAAGCGCTGGTGTCGCCGCTGCTGATACGATCCACAAGGATTTGGTCATTCTCGGCCATCTCTTTCTTTTACCCCTATTAGACGTGGATTCCTTTATAATGGTTTACAAAAATTATGGTGCAATTCCTCTTTGAGGATTCGAAAAAACTCTTCCCTGGCTTCCCGCTCAATCCAGGGCCTGTGCCCGCAGTTTCTGAGCAGGATAAATCGAAAGCTCTCGACAATAGCAGACAAGGGTTTCTGGACTCCTTCAGCCGGATGGGGATCATAGCCGCCATGGATCGCAACCACCGGACATTTAATATGTTTTCCGAGTTGCAAAAGCTTGCCGCTCCTTCTCAGTTCCGAAGCATCCCTCCAAACACCTTGAAAAATGTCAAACTGATAATCAATTACTTCAAGTTCGTCGGATTCAGCTTTTATTGGATTATAAGTATCCGCTTTTGAAAACAATGCTCCAAACCGCACAAATGCCTTTTTTTTATCTTTAACCTCAGGATTATTTAAGATATCAACGACAGATATGACCTCAGTTCTCTCCTTTTCACTGAGACGTTCTAATCGGACCTCTTCAATTCTTACCGCGTATTTCCCTTCGTAAGGTCCGCTTCCGATGAGTATCAGTTTCTTTACAAACGCAGGATAACTAGCGGCAAATATAAAACTGAGCCAGGCTCCCCAGGAAAAGCCAATCAGGGTCACGGGAAGGTCTCCGTTCTTTTCCAGAACAGCTTTCAACTCTTCGATCTGCCCTGCGAGTGTCGATGCCGTTTGAAGTGGTTCCAAAACGCCCCAGCCGGATGCGAGTTCACGCGCTACTGGAGCCATCTCTCCGGCCGCACCGGGACCCCCATGAATAACCGCTACGCCAAAGGGTTCTTTCCCATATTTTCTCAAATTTCTCATATTTGTATGGTGCTGTGTCTGTTTATTTTTTTTGGCCTAATGGCAAAGAGCTTATCAGTAATGGATTGTTGAGCTGGTGTCCGGAGCAGCTGATTTGCTCGGTTCATCAGTTCTTAGTTACAGGTCCAACTGCAATCTTATTGTCTTGTCGAGAGATGCTGCCAGCCATTTCTTTGTCTTGGAAGTTTTCCCCATCAAATCCAGCAGGCCTGCGTCCACTTTATTATCCGGCTGCCGGTTTTCGCAGAAGTCTTGAAGAGTGTGAGAGACTGTTTTCATTCGATCACGGATGGGAGAGAGCTTGATATTCCGCGCGCAGAATGCGAATGGAGTGTTCGGATTCAAATTTCCACCTATGGCGCCCAATACTAATTCTAAATTCTGGATAAAGTTCCAATGGCACGGCCACAGCATGTCAATCGCAAAAGCCAAGGACTGTTCAGCAGTCTCGCCATATACAGAATCATATTCAGCATTCTCGCCATA
>CAZSPM010000439.1:0-2476 GCA_964608785.1 uncultured Eubacteriales bacterium | reverse complement strand
TGACCCCGTTGGAACCAATTAGAAGTCAGATCCCTCCATGCCCGCTCCGCCTTCAAACGGTTTTCTCTCCTCTTAGCTTCGGCATTTTCACTTTTTTTTACTAAGAGCAGTATTTTTGTTGACAGCTTGAAAAGGGGACAACTATAATAATAAGCCTTTAAATTGGTCCTTCAGACTACATAAAAATAATAATATTGGAGGTTATCATGACAGATATAATCATTGCCAGCGCTGTCAGAACTGCAGGAGGCAGATTCGGAGGTGCTTTCAAGAGGGTTTCTGCAGTGGAATTGGGTGCTCTCATCCTACAAGAAGCTGTTCAGAGAGGAGGAATCGAGCCTAAACAAGTCGATGAAGTTGTCTTTGGCACTGGATGGCAGGCTGGCCTTGGGCCAAATATAGGGCGTCTTGCGACTGTAAAGGGAGGACTGCCTCATGAAGTTCCGGCCTTTACGGTAAACAAGCGCTGCGGTTCATCCCTGCGCGCCGTTACTCTCGCTGCCCAGATGATCAAAGCAGGAGATGCAGATGTGGTGTTAGCCGGTGGCGCTGAGAATACGACTCAGGTCCCTTACATCGCTGAAGGAGCGAGATGGGGGAATCGCATGGGAGACAGCACGTTGGCAGACATCATGCACAGAGATGGTTTTATGTGCCCATTAGCTGGGCATCTGATGGGAATAACAGCAGAAACGCTAGTAGAAAAATATAACATTAGCCGTGAAGAGCAGGATGTTTTTGCTGCAGAAAGCCAGAGTAAAGCGGTCAATGCGGTAAAAGAGGGGAAGTTCAAGGAAGAAATACTTCCTGTAGACGTGCCTGTGAAGAAAGGGCAGACAGAGGTTTTCGATACAGAGGAAATCCCAAGGGAAGGAGTCACAGCAGAGAAACTGGCAAAACTTCCTCCTGTTTTCAGAAAAGACGGATCAGTAACTGCTGGAAACAGTTGCGCACTATGCGATGCATCCGCAGCAATATTGGTCATTAAAGAAGAAAAAGCCTCAGAGCTGGGCGTTAAACCGTTAGCACGAATCAAATCGTATGCTCATGCAGGTGTTGATCCGGCGATCATGGGAATCGGACCTGTTCCAGCAGTCTCCAAGGCATTAGCACAGGCAGGGCTTGAGCTTAATGATATCGATATAATAGAGCTCAATGAAGCTTTTGCTGCCCAAATATTGGCCGTTGAGCAGGAGCTCAAATGGGATCGCTCCAAGGTCAATATCCATGGAGGTGCCATAGCTCTAGGTCATCCTGTGGGTGCAACAGGAGCAAAAATATTGACCACCCTGATCTATGCTTTGAAAGACAGGGATAAGAATTTGGGTTTGGTGAGCCTATGCATTGGGGGAGGACAGGGCGTCGCCGTAGTGATAGAAAGATTGTCCTAAAAATGGTGGGGCTTGATTCATCAAACCACCTTTTAAAAAGAACGGAGGCATCACAATGGATGTAAAGAAGCCTTTTGTAGTGGGTGCGGGTATTATGGGCTCCGGGGTGGGGCAACTCTGCGCTCAGCAAGGTTTGGAAGTGACTGTGGTCGATATCTCAGATGAGCTTATACAGAAAGCAGAAGGAAAGGTCAAAGCCGGACTGGCCAGAAGAGTCGAGAAGGGAAAGATCGCGCAAGAAGATATGGATTCGGTCCTTTCTCGAATGAATTGGTCGACGGATTTGGATATTGTTCAGGGATGCGATTTCGTCCTTGAGGCCATCTATGAGGATCTTTCGGCTAAACAAGAGTTATTCAGGGAGCTGGATTCTATTTGTTCGCCTGAAATAATATTAGCGACAAACACTACTGCCCTTTCAGTGAGCGAGATCGCTTCAGCCACATCCCGTCCCGATAAGATTATCGGGATGCATTTTTTCAATCCCGCTGTTATCATGAAGTTGGTTGAAATTATTCGTGGAGATAATACCTCTGAAGAGACTATAGAGACTACAAAGAAGTTTGCTGAACGTCTGGGAAAGATACCTATCACAACTGCTAAGGAAGCACCGGCTGGGATAGTCAGCCGGGTTTTGGCTGGACTTTTAAATGAGGCGGCTGCTGTATATGCGGATGGTGTAGCTACTCCTGAAGATATCGATGAGGCCATGAAGCTCGGGGCCGGTCTTCCCATGGGTCCCTTAGCTCTCATTGATATGATTGGTCTGGATATCCACTTGGCCAAGATGGAAACCCTGTATGAAAAACTCAAGGAGGAGCGTTACAGGCCGCCAGAAATAATCAAGAAAATGGTTACAGAAGGAAAGCTGGGGAAAAAAGCAGGCGAGGGATTCTATAAATACTAGATAATACTATTATTCAATCTGAAAACTGGGATTGGTTTGTTCGGACTGATGGAATGTTATGCCCTCTTCCGAAGATCTTTTGTTTTAAATGAGTTCCAATAATAAGAAAGGAGCATGCTATGGATTTTGATTTTAGTGAAGAACAAAAAATGATCCAGGAAACCATCAGCAAATTTGC
>CAZSPM010000438.1:0-2478 GCA_964608785.1 uncultured Eubacteriales bacterium | reverse complement strand
CAAGACAAGACTTGTCCTTTTTTTTACTGCCCTCACTCTTATCCCTACGCTTCTTCTTTTCTTTTTTGCAAGTGACCTAATCAGCCGGAACATTGAGCACTGGTTCAAAACACCCATCGACAAAATCCTGAATGATACAAAGGGCCTGGCAGACGGATTCTACACAAATGGTGAAGAAATAACCCTCCATTATGCTCAGCAACTAAGCCGAGTCATAAGACAACAAAATCTTATAAGCCCCCAGAGGAGGCCTCGTCTAAGGGAGTTTATCCGAACAAAACTGACAGAATATAAGCTCGATGAAATCGGCATTTATCTGGACGATGAAGAATTATTCTCTTACCTCAATCCCAATCTCCCGCTCCAGGATTATCGAGACCTTCAGACCAACATCGTCAAAAGAGCTCATCTAGGTGAGGTCTTCAGCACGATTGAGTCTATGGGAAATGGAGAAATGATCCGAAGGGGTATTTCCTTCAATATTCCAAAAATCGGCAATGTTCTCGTCCTCACGGGAAAATTCCTTCCGCAAAATTATGCCCAAAGAATCAATAATATCACATCATATGTCCAAAGATACCGCCAGCTAAAAATACAAAAAAATCCAGTAAAAACCTTTTACCTTATGACCCTTATTTTTATCACGCTCCTTATCATCTTTGTTGCCAGTTGGATTGGATTCCATCTGGCTAAAAGTATTACAGTGCCAATCGAAAAAATGGTCCAGGCAACAAAAGAAGTCTCCAAAGGAAATCTAGAAGTAAGGGTCGAAGACCCGGCTTCCGATGAATTGGGAATCCTGATCAATTCCTTTAATCAAATGATTTCAGATCTGAAAGAGAGCCAACAAAACATTGCCCAAAAAACTTCTGAGCTGGAGGCTCGAAAACAATACATCGAAACCATTTTGAATAATATAACAACCGGGGTAATCACTCTTGAGGCTCAAGGTAATATCACAACCATCAACCCTTCTGCACGAGATATGCTGGCCCTACCGGAAAAAAATCTCATTGGAAAAAGCTATAAAGATGTTCTTGACGACAGCAAATATGAAGAAATATTGAAGAATATTCAACGCGGGCTCAAAAATAAATACAAAACATCTGATAGAGAGATCAATATAAACGTTGATAATCAGAGAGCAACATTTGCTCTAACCCTATCCCCATTGAGGCAATCAAAAAATGAATTCTCTGGAATGATAGTTGTACTAGATAGCCTCACGCAGCTCATTAAAGCGCAAAAAATCTCTGCCTGGAGAGAAGTCGCTCAACGAGTGGCCCACGAAATCAAAAATCCATTAACACCAATCCAGCTCTCCGCCCAAAGAATCATCAAGAATTTAAAGAAAGATGGCAAAAAATATGATGAGATTATCCAAGAAGGAGCCAGTACTATAGTCCAGGAAGCAAGCACAATAAAGTCACTCGTAGACGAATTCTCTAACTTTGCGCGAATGCCTAGCATCGATCTTCAATCTGCAGACATCCATGAGATAATCGAACAGACCATTTCTCTTTTCAGAGGGATTTTCACTGATATTGAGTTTGAAGTTCTTTTCTCTTCTGATGTGCCTTCTCCCATCCAAACTGATCCTGAACAGATGAAAAGAGCCTTCATCAATCTCATAGATAATGCTATCGATGCCATGAATAAGCAGGGGAAAATTACAATCCACACTTCTTATGATAAACATCACCAAAGAGTAATAATTGAAATTTCAGATTCAGGCCCTGGCATTTTACCTGAAGATAAGGACAAACTTTTTCTCCCTCACTACTCCACCAAAAAGAAAGGGACAGGCCTCGGTCTGGCCATCGTTAACCAGGTCATCAACGAACACAATGGCTTCATCGAAATCGAAAACATCAAACCTCATGGAGCCAAATTTACCATCCAGATCCCGACATGATGAAAGATAAAATTCTCGTTATTGATGATGAGGCCGGTATCAGGTCTTCTTTAAAAGGAATCCTGGAGGATGAAGGCTACTCCGTCAAAACAACTGAGACCGGAGAAGAAGGCCTCAATTTCCTAAGAGCACAAAATTTCGACCTCATTCTTCTGGACATCTGGCTGCCTGAAATGGATGGGATTGAAGCGTTAAAAAAAATAAAAATGTTGGAGGAAAATGCACAAATAGTCATGATTTCCGGTCATGGCACTGTCGAGACAGCCGTAAAAGCAACAAAACTGGGCGCTTATGACTTTCTGGAAAAACCTCTTTCTTTAGAAAAGGTGGTCTTGACCGTAAAAAATGCCCTCAAGCAGAGAAGGCTAGAAGAAGAGAATATCCAACTCCGCGAAAAAATTAAGGCAAAATATCACTTAGTGGGAAAAAGTCACTCGATCCAAAAATTAAGAGATGAGATAAAAAAAGCAGCACACACTGATGCGCCAGTCATTATTTATGGTGAAAACGGAACTATAAATGAACTCATTGATCTCCTCATTCACGAGCAAAGTCAGTCTGCC
>CAZSPM010000437.1:0-2482 GCA_964608785.1 uncultured Eubacteriales bacterium | reverse complement strand
AGCCGATGTGGTGAGATTGGCTCGCCCGAAGGGTAAAAAATGCCGATGAATATAAAGATTTTTTTCGTGAAAAAGAATTTATCAGAATTTACAGCAATATCAGGAATTATCCTGATATTGTTGTAATTGCAGAGGGTATCGGCATTTTTTATGAATAATTCAGTTGAGTTTGAATGTGACTTTAACTGGGAAAACAACTGATTTGGGTTTTCCTTTGCTATAATAGACTTCATATATCCAGTGTCTTACCGCATCAATAGCCGGTTTGTTGAGCAATGAACTTTCGCTGCTTGACACACGGACCGCTGCCACGCGGCCTTTCTCATCGGTTTTGACTTTGAGAATAACCACCCCTTGAATTCCTGCCTTTCTCAATTCTTCTGGATAAACAGGGTCGACTTTTTCCAGAATCTTGGGTTTTTCATCCTCGCCTAATTCTATTGCGCCTTTAGCGAAATCTTGCATTTCTTTATCTTTATCCTTAAGTTTGAACTGTACTGTAACTGTAAAAACTACACCTTGGGGCTTCCCTTTAATATACCTAGGTTCATATTTCCACTGTCTCACTGCTTCGATAGCCGCCTTGTTCAAATACGGATCATTACCTCTGAGCACCTGTACCGCTTCCACATTCCCTTCTTTGTCGGTTCGAGCTTCAAGAATAACCATACCTTCCACACCTTCCCTCCTGGCTTCTTCTGGATAAACAGGTTTAACCAATGTCATAAGCTTGGGGGGTTTTATCTCGCCGACTGCCCTCACTGCGCCTTTGACAAAATCTTTGTCTTTTTTCCCGAGAACAACACCGCTTTCTATGCTGTCTATCTCACTGGTACTTACTTTCTCCGGTACATGGAAAGAAAGAAAATAGGGCTTTCCCTGCTTGTCTTCGAAACCAAAAACAGCAATGTTCTCCTCCGGAAGGATGATCTCAGTATCCAGCAAGCTGCTTTCCCCTTTTTCCCCTTGTTCGAAGACTTCGATCTCGAATTGATGTGTGCTGTCTCTTTCATCAGGCGTTATCAGAATACGATATATCTTACCGTCTAGGCGGAATATATGGGATAGGTTTTTTGAATCTTTGGAGTTCCAGCTCAAGTCTCCCTCAGTAATCAGCCTAACCTCTTTTAGATTGAACACTTTTTTTATCTGCTCTTTCTCCTCGTCTAGAATAAACCTGGATCTGATGCTGGCTGCGACTGTGGACTGAAGATGAGATGAGGTGACGAATTTGGGTGGCTCAGTCCCACCCTCCCTTAAACCTTCAAAAAACCTCAACTTTAAATAAAGCGTGACAGATGCATGAAGGGGAAGCGCAGCAAAAATCATTAAAAAAATTACGAAAATTGAGATATTTTTCTTATTCATGGCAATCCTCCTCTATGAGTTTTTCTCCGCCCAGATAATAATCATTTTGGAATCGTGTGGACGAAACAAAAAAGTTTTAGCGGGTTTGTTTTCAACCCTTATATAATTAATCCTGAATCGCTTTGCCAGATTTTTCTCCTGAAAGCTCTTGTCAGGAGTAAGGGAAAAATAGAGCCAAATCCCTATGGCTGCGACTACGAAAAATCCGGCTGCCCCAGCTATCCAGCGCAATCGAAGCCTGAAAATGTGTTTTTCCTTTCTCTTTTCCTCTTTCAACCTTCCTCTTATCTCCAGCCATTCTCCTTCGAGGCCTTCTCCTTCACTTTCCTGAATCAATAAAGACCTGACTTCTTCTATGCTGGTTTGCATTTTCTGGCAATACTGACAGTTCTGAATATGATGGCGAATCAAAAAGCTCTGCCATGCTTTCAAAGGAAAAATATTGAAGAAAAAATTAATGACCTTGCATCGAAACATTCTATTTCTCCAATCTATTTTTTATTTTCTTTCGGGCTTTGAAAAGGTGAACCCTTGCTGTGCTCGAAGAGCATCGCAATACGCTCGCAATCTCCTCACTTGTGTATCCTTCCTCTGCCCAGAGAAAAAGTGCAGCCCTCTCTTTCGGGCTCAACTCCCCTAAAATATTTTTTGCGAGAGGTAGAAAACGCGAGTGGTCTGACTTGTGACTGACACTGTATAGCGAAGAATCCCTTCTGGCCCTATTAAAAAAACTGTAAAACCGATGCCTTTTTCTCAACTGGTCAAAGCACTGATTGTAAAGGATAGAAAAAAGCCAGTTGGAAAAGCTCTTTTGCGTATCGAACCTATCTAAATTGCGAAAAGCCCGAATAAAAGACTCCTGACAAGCATCCTCGGCATCCTCATGGTTTCCTAGAATATTTAAGGCCAACGCCACGACTTTTCCCCTGTATTTATCCATAATTTTCTTGAACTCATCCACATCTCCCTGGAGGCAAACTCTCACCAACTCACTGTCAGTCATATGGTCTGATTTCTTCATCTCTATTACGTCCATTATAACAAAAGTGTTTATACATAGGGGGACGTTCCCCAAAGTGCCACCCTATATAAAAAAGGGACTATCCCTTTTATG
>CAZSPM010000436.1:0-2484 GCA_964608785.1 uncultured Eubacteriales bacterium | reverse complement strand
AGAATAACCGCATTTATTTAAAAATTATAGCTTCTAAACCAGGCCTTTTTCTCAGGGGAGAGGAAATGCCGAACTTGCCTCCCACAATGAAATCCATGTTTTCTTCCCCAAGAGCTGCAGCCTCTGCCCCTACTGAACTCGAAAAATCTACTCTGAGCTATACTTATTTGCCTGTTACGTCTGTTTTCAGGGGGGCGGTCGTGATTCCTATTAAAATTAGATAATAGACAGGAGAGAAAGGGAATGAGAAAAGCATTAACAGTGGTTTTAATCAGTGTGATTTTTATGGTGTTTGTTCTTCAAGGAGTTGTTCCTCGAAAATGGGAGATACGAACCTTTGGTGATTTTTTGAAAGGCAAATTTGATGGTATCTCTGTTACCTACGAAGGTGTGCTTTCCCTCTCTCCAAAGGAAGAAGAAATAGAAGGGCCTGCTGAAGAATTTTATTTGTCTCTCCTTCTTGATTCAGAAGGAGTAGCATACTTAGGAACAGGACATAGTGGAAGGATATACAGAATCGACAAGTCTGGAAAACTGGAACCCTATTTTCAAGTGCCTGAGATGGATGTCTATTGTCTTGCACAAGATAGGAGAGGGAATCTTTATGCCGGAACTTCACCCAATGGAAAAATTTATAAGATTACTGGGAAAGACGAAGGGAATCCTTTTTTTAACCCTCGAGAAAGGTATATATGGGATTTGCTGTTTACTGAAAGAGGTGTCTTGATGGCTGCCGTTGGTGAGAGCGGGGGGATATATGAGATAACTCCTCAGGGAGAAGGGCGTTTGATCCTGAAAGCAGAGGAAAACCATATTCTTTGCTTAGAGCGGGCCGGCAATGGTGACCTGATTGCAGGCAGTGGCGGAATAGGCCTTCTTTATCGGATTCGCCAGGGAAAGAGGGCATCTGTCCTGTTTGAATCCCCTTATGAAGAAATAAAGAGTATTGTTCTGGATCAAGAGGGAAATATTTATACTGCAGCAGGGGGAAAGATCAGCAAACCGAAAAAAGATGGTAAAACTCCGGTCTCTGTCAGGACAGAAACAGATGTTACTGTGACTGTATCACCTGCTTCAGCAGATTTCAAAGAGGCTCCTTCTTTGGACCAGAAACAGCCGAGTGCCCTTTTCAGGATAGGCCCGGATGGAATACCCAAGCGTCTCTGGCATTCCAACGAGGAATTAATATATTCGTTACTCTGGCAAGAAAGGGAGAAGAAACTCATTTTTGGTACTGGCAACAAGGGAAGGATTTACGTCATCGACAAGGACGAGAAAGTGTCCCTCCTTGTGCAGAAAGATTCTGAGCAAATCTATTATCTTTTCCCCCTCGGTTCAAAAATTTATACCTTATCCAATAATCCCTCAAAATTGAGCACTCTTCATTCTGACCAGAGGTTCAACGGAGAGTATCTTAGTCGTGTCATAGATACCAAAACAATCTCATCATGGGGGAAGATAAAATGGGAAGCTCAGACGCCAGCGGGAGCAACTCTGCAGGTTCAGACGAGAAGCGGGAACTCGAGCGAGCCCAACGATACTTGGAATGATTGGTCTCCGCCCTATCAGAAACCGGAAGGAGAACAGATGCTGAGTCCAAAGAGCCGTTATATCCAATTCAAGGTAATTTTTAAGACTCAATCAGGGAAAATATCCCCCCAGCTTCAAAGACTTTCGCTTTTCTATCTTCAGGCAAATATTGCCCCTGTAATTACAAAACTGGAGTTACTCCGTGCTAACGAGGTTTATTTAAAGCCTCCAGAACAACAAGAAGTTATTTGGGGCGTAGATGTGAATTTATCCGAAAAAGTTGAAGATAAAGACAAAAGCAAAGTCTATATCGTGGCAAAAAAAGTTGAGAAAAAGGGATTTCAAACAATTACCTGGGAGGTGGCTGATGAAAATGGCGATAATCTTTCCTTTTCCCTCTACATGAGGGGAGAAGGTGAGAGCCAATGGCGAGTTCTGAAAGATAAATGGACAGATAAAATCTATGCTTTCGATACCTTGTCATTCCCTGATGGAGTCTATTTTGTGAAATTAGAGGCGTCTGACAGTCTTTCTAATCCTGCAGGTATGGAATTAAAAACAGAAAAAATTAGCCGGCCGCTAATCATTGATAATTCTCTTCCTGTGACCAGAAATTTTCAAGCGACCAGAGATGGAAACAGACTTGTGGTGAGCTTTCGAGCTGAAGATTCTTTTTCTCACATTGAAGAAGTGAAATATCTCATAAGACCGAATGAATGGAAGAGCATTTTCCCTGTGGACGGAATTTGTGATTCAAAGATAGAGAATTTCGAAGTGACCTTGACCTTGCCCCCCAACTTCGACAATCTTATAACTGTTAAAGTGAAAGACAGCCATCATAACATCGGCGTTTACAGAAAAACTTTCTGAGTCAATCTATTCCTTTAAATTTACGTAGGGGCTTGATACATCAAATCCCCCCCCCCGTCAAGTTACAAAAAAAATATTCGAAGT
>CAZSPM010000435.1:0-2487 GCA_964608785.1 uncultured Eubacteriales bacterium | reverse complement strand
ATACAAAAAGAGTATAACGCCATAGCGTTGGGTATATTGAAGACCACTTCTATGTTTCCTTTGAAGATTATATTGCTGAAGAGTCACAGAAAATACAGCCGCCATACCCTGTCCTCTTAGAAATCGACAATTCCCATGGAGACATTGAAATCTATGGAACTGAAGAAGAAAAAATGACAATCCGTTTCCAGAAAGTCATCTGGCGCAAAAATGAAGAAAAAGCCACAGAAGTATCAGACAAACTAAAGATGATCGTCGATAGGGAGGCCGATAAATTGACACTCTCTACAAACCGCGATGAATTCAGAAGAAAGAACTTTGAAACGAATTTCAGAATTTCTCTCCCTCAAGGCATGGATATTAGGGTAAAAAATTCCTATGGTTTAGTCCAAGTCTCGAAAACTGGAAACACAAACATCTACAACCGTTATGGGAAAGTTATCACGTCAAAGATAAGCGGAGAACTTTCCATTCAGAACAGTTACAGAGATGTCGAAGTGGCAGATGCGCAATCCGGCTGTCATATCGACAGCAAATATTCCAAAGTAATAGTCGAGAATGTAGGAGGAGAGACAAGGATTGACCACAGGAATGGTAAAGTTCATCTGGAAAACATCTCCCAAAAAGTCGAAGTATTCGGTGATTATTCTGAGATCTTCGGCCAGAATTTGACGGGAACTTCAGAATTCGAGACTTCCTATAGAAAAATCACTTTATATGATGTGGGATCAACAAAAATCAAGGCAAGCCATTCCCATGTGGAAGTTAATGGAGCAAAGGAAAATCTCGAAATACAAGATAAATACGGCAAAGTTAATTTAAACAATATCCAGGGAAACCTCAAAGTTGATGGAAAAATGTTGACAGTATACGGAAAAGCAATAATCGGGGAGAACATCTCTATTTCCTCTTCTTACAGAGATATTGAGCTTGTTGAATTCTCAGGAAAAACTACCATTATTCTTTCTCATGGGAAAGCTATTCTGGAGCCTTCTCAGCTGACTCATCCTATAGAAGTGCAAGGCAGTTATTCTGATATAAAACTCTCTTGGCCCTTGGGAGGAAAATATCCTTTTGAAGCGCAGGCCAAAGGTGGCGATATAAAGTGGGGCCTCCCTAATGAACTGTCTTCTCAACAAGAAAATGGAGCGACTATCATAAAAGCCTTTCTCCTAGAGACAGGGAATCCGTCAATCTTCCTGTCTACGAGTTACGGAACCATCCGGATTGAGGAATAACAAAAAAAGAGGCCTGTCCCTCTGAAAAGAGGGAACTGTCCTCTTTTTTTCTAGGGCTTCTCTTTTAAGTTGTAAATTTGTTGAGTGATGCTGCCGTTGATTTTTATATTGAAGAAAGAAATGATGTTTGTCAGATCTTTTTTGAATTTCGTCACATAACGGACAAAATCCTGTTCCTTTTTGAATCGCAAGAGATTTTCAAATTCTGTCACTTCATCTTTTAGTTCTATTAAATAATGATTAATTGTTCGGTACTGCGCGTTCACTTCGATTAAATCCTTTCCCGCTAATTTTTTAAAATCCAGATAATGAGGAAGAGACTGAAGTATTTGAAGACTTTCAGAATGAAGCTCGTTCACATATTCCTTTATTTCCTGGAAGAAAGATTTGTGTTCTAGAGGAGTGTTCAGTTTCTCCTCTGCCTTATCGAGTAGGACATCATATTGATCCTTTACAGAGACTATTAAATCTTTGACGCCCATATATTTTCTTTTAAAGTGAAAAAGATCGATAAAATCTCTTCCTATATAAATTTTATCCGCATAGTGGGTCATCAGCTCAAAGGCAGAATGTGTGTAAAACTTAATCTCGTACCGCCTTCCCCCTGAATCCCTTTCTCTCAATCTAGCCAGAACCAGATAATTATTGGCCTCGACGAAATAGCTGTTCACATCTAAAAGCACTGAATACACAGCCAGGTTCTGCAGAATGTATTCTTTAACATTATCGAGAAGGCTTTCCTGGCTAGAGAGAAAATCTCTGATCGTCTCATTAGGCGTGGGATTCACGACCGAATAAGAGGGCGAAAGAAGATAAAGAACAGGGCCAGAGCCCATTTCTAGATAGAGGTTTTTCAGGACTTTTTGATGGAGGTCATCGAAGAGGATGGGCTTTGGCACAGGCAGCTTCTCAACATCAAGTTTTGAAAGCTCTTCAACTTCGTTCATCTTAGTTAATCCTTCTCGGCGAATTGAATACTACCATAAAAAAAATAAAAAAATCAATATTACTAGGACTCTATGAAGAAAAGGAATCATCGGGGTCAGACCTTGAATAACTCGTCATTCCCGTGTAAACGTGGAATCCAGAAAGCGGATTGTCCTGGATTCCTGCCTTTCAAAATGTCATTCCTGCGCAAGCAGGAATCAAGGCCTATTTCTGGTTTCCCGCTTTAGCGGGAACAAGCCTGGATTCCTGCTTTCGCACGCATGACACATGATAAAGCCTGACCGCGTTGGAACAAGAGGAA
>CAZSPM010000434.1:0-2491 GCA_964608785.1 uncultured Eubacteriales bacterium | reverse complement strand
ACATAAATATAGAAAAGTGCGATGATTATCCCGACTACAGGAGAGAATTTTAGTGGAATATAGAGCAGAATAATGGGCATTATCCAGAAGACAAAAAAATGGAAGATTATGGCCGTTATTTCTCCCAGCTTATCGGCGATGCGGAATTCTAGCGCAGATAAGAAGTTGAGAATGGCAACCCAAATTCCAAGCATTCTTCCCTAGCCTTTCAATTTTTCCAAGATAATATCAAAAAATATATGAAATTTCTAGCATTTTTAGTATCAGGCCAACGACATTTGAGATGACAATAGTAGCCAACAAGATATCAAGAAAATGATACAAGAATTTTAATCTTCCTGTCTCCTCTTGCGAGGAACACGAGCATGAGAGTTCCCCAAATCCAAGCTGAAATTTTTTCTACCAGTTCCATGATAACTGCAGGGATTTCTTTAAGACTAACTATGAGGTTTTAGCTTCCTCTGCGGCTTTGGTGATGCACTGAAGTCCGCCCTCGAGCTCTTCTGGGCTAGGCCAGCCAAAACCAATGCGCATATGTCGTCGATCCATCTCAAACCAGTGACCCGGTCCCACATAGGTTTTATATGACTCATTGAGCAGACTGTAAAATTGGTCGATATCGATATTTATATTGGATCTAATCTTTGGAAAACAGACGCAGCCACCTTTCGGTTCTACCCATTCGAGAGTGTTATTGTTGTTCATCCATCCGTTTACTATTTCGAAGTTTTTCTTAATCTGATCCTGGATTTTTGGCAAATATTCTCCTTTTCTGTCTAAAAAGCGATCCGCAATGGCCTCATCCACAACAGAATTGCAGATGAAAATCTGTTCCTTTGCAGCCAGGAATGTTTCCATCAATGCACTATCCTGGGTGATTAACCAGCCTATGCGGATGCCCGGAAGTCCATATGATTTCGAAAAAGAAGAGACACTGATCGCTTTGCGACTCAAAGAAGCGGCAACTGGGAGCGGTTTTCCGAATGTCATATCTCTGTAGGTCTCATCGAACAGTAAATAACATCCGCGGGATTCTACAAGGGTTATGATCTCGTCAAGCTCATCTTTGCTCAACATTGTTCCGGTGGGGTTGTGAGGATAAGTCAAACTGATAAGACGAGTATCAGGCTGGATCAACTTCTCGAGTTTTTCCAGATTTAAACGGAATCGGTCTTCAAACGATAGTCTTAAATAGTCCACACGACAGCCAATGGCTCTTGGAGTCTCGATATTGGCTACATAGTTTGGATGCAGAACAACAATATGTTCCTCAGGTTTTAAGAGGCTAGTTGAAATAATAAACAGTGCTGCTACTGCACCGGCAGTAATCAAGACCTGGTCTTGGTTTAGTTCCTCGGCATTGTTGACGATTTTCTGCCTCAAATTGGGATTCCCATAATGATCTCCGTAGCAAAGGACCAGATCTTCCAAATCTAGATCAAGTTCACTCAAGACAACATCGGTGACAGAGCTTTCCGCAAGATTGTATTTGATCTTGTCATATCCGATGAGCTCTGGAGATTCGATCTCAATAGGAGTGCGCCTGTAAGCCAGGTGTCCCTTGATTTTTGAATTTAAAGAGGCTTTTTTTCTATCTTTTTGTTTTGAGATTTTTAGAATTCCTTGACAAAAATATTTCTGATATAAATTGGTGATTGGCTGTCATGATTCTGCAGTCCGATGTATCCCTCACGAGCAAAATCTTTGACTTTGCCTCGGGGTTCAGCATCCCAGTCAACGACCAGAGTGCCGTTTAATTCCACCTTGATGCGGCTTCCTCTAAAGGTGATCTTCATATGATTCCACTCACCCGATTCTTTAAGAACATCCGCTCTTGGCGGTTCAGCATCATAGACAGCAGCTGTCTTATGTATGCCTTCCCCACTGTCGTTTATCTGAATCTCAAATGAATGATAGATATAATCGTTGTTTATCGGGATTTCAGGAACTCTTAAAAAGATTCCAGAATTTGTATGTTTATCTTCACACTTGTAATCCAGTTCCAGGATGAAATCTTTATATTTTTTTGCGCTGTACCAGAAAAGGCCCATTCCACCTTGTCCTTTCAATACTCCCGTATTTTCATCCAGTTCAAAATATCCAGGACCATAATGGTTCCATCCATGTTTGGAGTATCTCCAGTTTCTCCGCCCGAGTATCTCTTCATGCTCTTCATAATAGGTTATGCTTTTGATGTATTCGATCCCTTTTGCGACTGAGGGAGAAGGATTATCGACTTCATCTTCATTCTCATATTCTATGGCCAGGTATCCGCCAAAATTCTGAAGCGTCATTTCAGCCAGAATGTCACGGATATTGGCTTCTCCCTCTCCAAATGGAACATCAAAGGCCCCTTCGGTTCCATATTGGTTCCGGTCCTTTATATGAAGATCTATTATGCGTCCCTCGAGCAGCCGAAGTGCTTCAACAGGATTGATGTCGGCACGCATCCAGTGACCTGTATCAGCACAAGAACCGATTCGCTCATCGA
>CAZSPM010000433.1:0-2491 GCA_964608785.1 uncultured Eubacteriales bacterium | reverse complement strand
GCTGCCTCATATAAACCTGGAGAAAATTAGCGGCAATAGGTATATTAAGCATGCCAAATGAAATAAAGATACCCAACACAGCAAATGTGACTATTTCACCAAAAACAAAAAGCAAAGCTGTTAATATCCTGCTTTTATAGTTTTGCTTCCAACTGTAAAGGAGTGAGACAGCTGCGATATTGATGCTTAGTGGGCATGGATGGATAACGGTGAGCGCGCCAAGGCCTAAAGAGGTAAAAGCCCCCATTAACAAGGTGCTCATTTACGGCCTTCTAGAAATTCTATAAGCTCAGATCGGAACATCTCAATGAATTTCTGTTTTTTATCTGTAAGGTACCAGGCCTCGGTGACAATTTTCCAACGCGATTCTTTGCTTCCACTCACATCAACCAACACGAGTGTACTCGTAAAAAGATCATATTTTTTTCTTAAACTTTCGTATCTGGGAAGCTCCATATCGATCGTTCGAAATGCAATATTTCCATTCTGCAAATCATCCAGAAAATAAATATTTAAGGCTTCTTTTGTGTGCCTTTCCATGTCATTGCAGAATTTACATCTTTGGGTGCGATGAAATTGCAGGATAAGCACTCCATTCTGAAATGGCAAATCAAACTCCTTAACCAGGTTAAAATTGGAAAATACCTCCGGGGCTCCATTTTTTTGCAAAATATTACTCGCAAGTACAGCCAGGCTAATTGCCACAAACAGCAGCAGACTCCATCTCAGCAAAATAAACAAAAATTTCCGGCTTGATTTCTTGTTGTATATATAGTTTTTGATTTTCTGTCGAAATTCCTGGTTGATTGTAAACTCTGGCTTGATATCCCTTGTGCTTATTTCCCCTGAGAAGGCATAAATATTGACCGGACATGAGTCGGGCGCTGAATTCGTACGGGCAACCTGTAAAACTCCAGCTTCGACCAGCTGGTTGGCAGCTTTCACTCCATCAGATGGACAACATCCATTTATATCACGGGCATCGCTGCCAGTAATGATGAAATACTCGGAATTAGATTCGATAAGCTTTAGCAGCCTTTGTTTCATTTCTGAAGGCGTCTCTTCCAATACTCTCAAATCAGTAGTATTAGCCGGGTCAAACTGAGTGTTTATTTTAGGCGTCTCGACAAGGCACATCGTTCCCTGCTTTTTATAAACATTTGGAAAGTTTAAAGGATTTTCTGCTTTCTCCGCCAAGTTGCCTTTAAGCAGAATACAAGCATCCGATTTCATTAGAGCATGTGCAGCAGAATCCGAAATCCTTAAAGGCAGGCCTCTACGAATCATGGTGCCATCATTCATTATCAAGATTTTGAAAGGGCCGGGATAAAGGACAACAGAGATAAGTTCTTCATGCGTGTCAGAGTTGCTTAATATATTGGCAAGCCGCGTTACATCGGATACGAAAGTGTCGCAGTCAAAGGGTGCCGGATTCGTTTTAAGACGAGCAATTAGTTCAGGTTTTCCTTTAGTAATTTTAATCCATTTTTTGTAGCCGGGGAGACCGTATGTGATGGCTGTCTTTTCACAAACTCGCGTCTCCTCAAAAAGCAGATGGTGGTCATCATCCACTGCGGCAATAGCGCTGCCATGATAGCATGCTGATTTTCCAGTGTCATGGCAGGGATTTTCTTTTCCTTTGTAAGCAGCGATTTTGACGCCACGGATTAACTCCCGTTGCGGAATAATAAAAATACCGAAAAAGCCAGCAGTTTCAAGCGATTGTATGACTGGTGACAAACTTACTAATGAGCAAGTAATCTCTATGTGAGCAATAGCTGGAGGATTATCATAAACTGTGTAAATATCACTTTCACTGGGACAATGCAGGATTATCTTGTTCTCAAGGAAATCTTTAGCTTTGAGCGTTCTCTTAGCATTAATCATGATTCATAGCCTAAGCCAGCATTCGTTGTCTGTTTACGACCTTTCCGAGAGTTGTTGCTAGCTCTTCAACTTCGTCCTTAGCTGTACTGTGTCCCATAGATATCCGCACAGTTCCAAGTGCATCCTTCTCCGAACGGCCTAAAGCAGTGATGATACGAGATGGCCTAACATCATTGGAATGACACGCTGAACCCGCTGAAAGCGCAAACTCTCTTAGGCTCATCTCAGCGACTAAGTTAGTCCCAATCGTTCCCGGGAAGGAAATAGAAACCAGCCCTGGTAAGCCATCCTGTTTTGAATTTAATAAAAAATCAGAAACCTGCTCGGAAAGTTTCTGAAGAAAAAAATTAGTCAATTGGCCCAGTCTGGACGCTTCGTCACTAATCATAGAATGACGCTTTTCCAATGCTATCAGGGCAGCGGCAAATCCTGCGATGTTCTCCGTTCCTGCACGTGACTCTTGCTCCTGACCACCGCCCAGAATCTGGGGAGATATATCGCCAGAATTTAGAAAAATCCCCCCAACGCCGCGAGGACCACCGAATTTATGCGAAGAAAAAGTGTAAAAGTCTACTAGAACATATTCCAGATCGACTTTGATATG
>CAZSPM010000432.1:0-2500 GCA_964608785.1 uncultured Eubacteriales bacterium | reverse complement strand
TTCCCTGGCTGGAAGAACACAAGACCTCTCCATTCTTTGCCTGGATTCATCTCTATGATCCCCACACTCCCTATGATCCTCCTTCACCCTATAAGGAGTTGTATCCAAACAGACCCTATGTGGGAGAAATCGCCTATACCGATTCTCAGTTAGCTAGACTCTGGCAGTATCTGGAAGATGAACAGCTCATCGAGAACACTATTCTGATTTTTGCATCCGACCATGGAGAAAGCCTCGGGGCTCACAAGGAGAATGCCCATGGATTTTTTATCTACCAGGAAGCGGTCCATGTTCCCCTGATTTTTGTGACGCCATTTGAAAGCCTTTTTGGCCAAACCCGGTCAACCGTTGTCTCCCTTGTCGATATCTTGCCAACGATGCTCGAGATGGCCAACATACCTGTTCCCGACGAGGCCCAGGGCAAAAGCCTGCAGCCGTTGTTGTTTAAAGAAGAAGAAAATCCAGAGGCCTTCGCCTACAGTGAAACCTTTTACCCTAGATTTCACTATGGATGGAGCGAGTTGACGAGTATCCAGGACGGCCGGTATAAACTGATAGTCGCTCCCAGACTGGAGCTCTACGACCTGGAGAAAGATCCTCAAGAAAGCACAAATTTATTGGATATCGAAGCCGATGAAGCCAGACGCCTCAAAGACCTTATCGATGTCTTCATGGCGGAAACCGAACTAAATGCCTTCAAGCTCGACTACAGCCAAATGGATGAAGATTCCCGCCAGAAACTCACCGCACTGGGGTATCTCGGCACAATCACAGAGACTTCTCTTGAGGGGAAAAAACTCGGAGATCCTAAAGATAAAATCACTATTTTTAACAAGCTCTCTGAGGCCAGAGAATTAGGACTTGGAAATAAATTCGAGGACGCCGTCCGGATGGTCGAAAAGATCATCCAGGAAGATCCGGATGTCATTGACGCCTACTTCACTTTGGGAAACCTTTATTTCAAAGAAAAGGATTTCGAAAAGGCACTCGAGTACTTCTTTCAGGTCCTCAGCCGTCAGCCTGATGATACATTTACAGTCAATAATATTGCCAATTCCTACATCATGATGGATGAACTGGAGGAAGCAGAAAAATTCCTTTTGAGTATTATCGATGCCCTCCCTCCGGACTCACAGATTTACATGATCCTCGGAAATATAAATAACTCACAGAAGGAATACGACAAAGCTCTGGCCTACTATCAAAAATGTATGGAGCTCAACCCCGCTTCCGCTTCGGCCTACAACGCTATAGGTGGAATCTATGTAATCCAAAAAAATTTGGATAAAGCCGAAGAATACCTGAGAGAAGCTGAAAAACGCAATACAAAACTCATGAACGTTCATTACAATCTGGCACAGCTTTTCGAAGAGAAAAATGATTTGGCTCAAGCCAAAATTGAATACAAGAAGGAATTGGAATACATCCCTCATAATTTCAGAGCCAGCTTCAACCTGTCCCGGATTTTCAGACTAGAAGGAGATGTCGCCAGCGAAGAGACCTACCTTGAGAAAACACTCAGCAACAATCCGAATTTTCCTCTGGGATATTTTTATCTAGCCAGGATCTATCTCAACCGCGGTGAAAAATACCAGGAGGCCCTATCTCTAGTGGAAAAAGGGATCGGCAAAAAGCCAGAAGACAAAGACCTGGTTTTGGGGTATTTTCTTCTGGCTGATCTCTATAACCGGCTGGGAAACAATTCGAAATCTCTTGAGTACGCGCAGAAAGGAAAAGATCTCGCAAAAAAAATATCGAATATACTTGATTAAACATCAAATCAAGTGATATGAAGAGGGCAATATGACTCAACACACCTATTCAAACATTATTTTTGAGATCCGCGGGGACAGAGCGTTTCTTACTATCAACCGTCCACCCGTCAATATCCTGAACATTGCTACCATGGAGGAGATGAACGACGCCATCCTCTCCCTTAAGAGTAACACCGATATCAAAGTATTGGTGTTAAGATCCACAGGAGACAAAGCTTTTTCTGCCGGCGTGGATGTGTCCGATCATACAGAAAACAAGGCGGCGGAAATGCTGGACACATTCCATTCTATATTCCGTAATCTCCAAAACATCGATGTAGTGACGGTTGCTGCCTGCAAAGGCCTGACTCTGGGCGGCGGGTGTGAAGTCGCCATCTTCTGTGACCTGATTTTTGCTGCCGACAACCTCAAGATTGGACAGCCGGAGATCAAGCTTTCTGTTATCCCGCCTGTCGCACTGCTTTTTCTTCCAAGGCTTGTTGGCTTGAAACACGCGGCAGAACTTCTCTTCACCGGGAAAGTCATCACGGCCGAGAAAGCCGAAAGAATTGGCTTGGTCAATAAAGTCGTTCCCCTCGACTCATTCGAACCAGAGCTCGAGAACTTCGTTCAGCCCTTTTCGGAGCTGAGTCTTGTGGGGATCAAATATTCAAAAAAAGGTATGTTACTGGGATTAGAGACAAATTTCTTGGAGGGTTTGGAACAGATAGAAAAGATGTATATGG
>CAZSPM010000431.1:0-2500 GCA_964608785.1 uncultured Eubacteriales bacterium | reverse complement strand
AAGAGGTCTTTAATAAATCCAAAAGCTCCCAGTCAAAGGGATTACTTATTACAAAGATATCATTGCCTGAGGAGTCTTTTATGGGTACAATGTGGTTTTTTTGGCAAAATGGAGTGGGCAGTTTGCCTAATTGGATACTTTCAGGATTTATTGTAGGAATATATTTCATTCCAGAGAATTCAACAATAAACTGAACGAGTTCTCTGGTGCTGAGATTGAAATGTTCCGTTGTAGAATAGATTTCAGAAATCTTGATTTGAGATAATTCTTCTCTTTTATGTGGAAGGAGGTTGAGTTGATTGGCTAAATAATCCTTGAATTGAGTGAAATTCAAAGGCTGGGCTATGTCCCATAATGATGTTTCCTTTTTAAGATTCTTCCATTGCGATTTTGTTTTCAGGTGTTTAGCAACGGCCTTCAGAAGAGCATCCCTTTCAATGGGCTTTACGAGATAATCAGCCGCTCCTGTAGCAAATGCTTTAGCTTTATCCTGTTCTTCTGCAAGGGAAGTGATAAATATCACAGGGATGAATGATGTTTCTTTTTTTTTCTTCAGTTTGGAACATACTTCATAGCCATCCATCTCCGGCATTATTACATCGAGTAAAATAAGGTCCGGTTTAATATCCTTAAGTGCGAGAAAAGCATTTTCTCCACTTGTGGTTGTGATTATATTATAGTCTTTTGCAGAGAGAGCTTTTTCTATGAGCCGGAGATTTATCTGGTCGTCATCTACAGCTAGAATTAAAGGGCTTTCAGGTTTATTCATTGGTCGTTAGGACCCACCACGATTTCAATTCCGTTTTCGGGATTTAGAACATCTTTGATATAAGCGTTCATAACATCGAGGCTGATTGCCTTTATTTCTTCAAAGAATTTGTTCAGAAATTCGTAGCCAAGTCCTAGAGCCTCAAAATAAGCCAGGTTTTGGGTTCTTATACCTTTTGCTTGGTTGTTTCTTAAGAAAGCAGCTCTTGAGTATATTTTTGTGACTTCAAGCTCTTTATCATCGATTCCTTTCTCGTAAAGATCTATGAGAACCTTTCTTAAAGCCACAAGGGCAGCCTCTTTTTTCTGTTTGTTTGTTTCCAGGTAGGCTTCTAGAAAACCCCCGTCTTTCATCAGAGTCGCCCGTGAATTCACGTTGTAAGCAAGTTTTTCAGTGAATCTTAAGGACCAGAGTCTTGATCCGACTCCTTTTCCAAGAAGGTTATCGAGTAAGTAAGCGAGAGTAAAATTTTTGGCCGTGATCTCAGGCAATGGGTAGCCGAGGGATATGAAAGTTTGTTTTGTATCTTTTTCGATAAAAAATTCCTTCTCTTCTGGTATAGTTGCGGTTTTAAGCTCTGATTCTGGAGAATTGCCTTGTGAGAATTTTGAAAAGTATTTATTAAGAAGCTCCATGAGCAGTGCTTCTTCCAAATCTGAAGAAACGGCGAGAAGCATATTTCCTGTTTTAAAATAATTCTTGTGGAAGTTTTTGATGTCTTTATTTTTTATGTTCTTAAGAGATTCTTTGCTGCCATAGACTGAGCCTCCATAAGCGGTCTTTCCGAACAGCTTTTCTATGTAAGCATTATGGCCGACATAGGTAGAGTCATCTTCTGATGCTTTTGCTAGATTGATCATCATTTCTTTAATATGATTTATCCTTATGCCCGAAAATAAAGGCTTCAGGATGATTTTGGTGACGATTTTTAAGGTATCCTCTAGGTTCTCTGATAAAGACTCCACGCCGATGATGGAGTAATCGGCTCTACACCTCATATAAATCCTTGAAGCTTGGTTCATCATGTCCTGAGCTTTTCCCCGATCTGGAATTTCAAGTGCGAGACGAGTTGTCAGGTAGGCTAATCCTCCTTTTCCTTCGGGTTCTGCTCCTTTTCCCCCTTTAATGAGGATTTGAAGGACAGTGATCCCAGAAGATTTATCCATCTGATAAACTATGGCCAGTTCATTCTCCAGAATTCTTTTTTCAGGTGGACTCTTCCAGCGCGTGACAGTCTGGTTGGGAAAAACCGGGGAGACTATGAGCAGCCATAGGCTGGAGAGAAGAACCAGTTTCAATGAGTTTTTTTGAGGGTTCATTTCTATGCTATTTTTCCTTCTTTGGATGGATGGAAACAATGACATACCGACCAGTGCCCAAGTATTCTCCTGCTGCTCGCCTTAGGTCTGAAGAACTGACCTTCTCAATATTTTCAAGGAAACTTCCTCGCTCTGGATTTTCGTTTAGGAGCATGTATCTTGCCAGCGATCGAGCAACATTGAGGCTTTCTTCCTGGGATTTTTGAATCTGAAACTTTAATTGGTTTCTCGCGCTTTCTAGGTAATCTAAAGCGTAAATTTGATCCCCACCCCTGAAGTCCTGCTCTGAGTAATTCGCACGTCTTGCGCCTTTTAAAAAGTCGATTGTTACTCTTCTCGCAGATTTTACGTTCTTTTTATCCAGGGTAAGGTAGAGTAAAACAGCTCCTCCATATCTATGAGAGCATTACAA
>CAZSPM010000430.1:0-2506 GCA_964608785.1 uncultured Eubacteriales bacterium | reverse complement strand
TTACACGACAACACCGAAAAAACCTAATTCTGCAATGAGAAAAGTGGCACGAATCAGATTGACCAATAATATAGAGGTAACAGGCTATATTCCTGGGATAGGTCATAATCTCCAGGAGCACTCGATCGTTCTCATTCGCGGAGGGCGAGTGAAAGATTTACCCGGCGTGAGGTATCACGTTGTTCGTGGTTCTTTAGACTGTGAAGGCGTGCAGGACCGTATGAGAGGCAGGTCTAAATACGGAACAAAGAGGCCTAAAGAAAGAAGGATTACTGAATAGAGGAGAATCATATGCCCCGTAGAGGAACGGTAAAGAAGAGGAAACTCGAACCTGATCCCTTTTATAACAGTACAATTATCTCTAGATTCATTAATACATGTATGAAAAAGGGAAAGAAGAGCCTGTCAGAAAAGATCGTTTACGGGGCAATGGAGCAAGTCAAACAAAAGTCGAAGGAAAATCCTCTGAAGATGTTCGAAAAAGCAGTGGAAAATGTAAGGCCATTACTTGAAACAAAGTCGAGGAGAGTCGGAGGGGCTACGTATCAGGTCCCGATAGAAGTTCCTTTGCATCGTTCGACCTCCCTGGCTGTAAGATGGTTGATCAGGTATGCGCGGGACAGAGCAGGAAAGAGTATGACAGAGAAGTTAGCTGCTGAAATTGTGGATGCAGTGAGTAATCGAGGTGGAGCAGTCAAAAAGAAAGAAGACACCCATAAAATGGGTGAAGCTAATCGAGCTTTTGCTCATTATAGATGGTAGTCTCCCCTGAAAAAGGGAATTTGACGAAAGCTAAAATGGAGCTAAGAGTTAATGCGTGGAGATCCTATAGAAAAACTCAGAAACATCGGCATCATGGCTCATATCGATGCGGGGAAGACTACCACTACGGAGCGCATTCTTTTCTACGCAGGCATTACATACAAGATGGGAGAAGTGGATGAAGGCACAGCAGTTATGGACTGGATGGCTCTGGAGCAAGAGCGTGGAATAACTATTACTTCAGCTGCAACTACCTGTTACTGGAATAATCACCGAATCAACATTATCGATACTCCAGGACACGTGGACTTTACCGTTGAGGTTGAGAGGTCATTAAGGGTTTTGGATGGCGCCATCATAATTCTTTGTGGAGTAGGCGGAGTGGAACCACAATCAGAGACTGTGTGGCGGCAAGCTGACAGATATCAAGTACCTCGGATTGTATACATCAACAAGATGGATAGAATAGGCGTGGATCCCGAAAGAGCCATTAAACAGATGATGACAAAACTGAGTGCTAAGCCGTTGCTTATCCAGATTCCTTTAGGTAGGGAAGAAAATTTCAGAGGAGTCGTTGACCTAGTCGAGGAGAAAGAGATTGACTGGGGAGATAATCTAGTAGGAACACATTTAAATGTGAGAGACATTTCAGAGGAAAACAGAGGAGAAGTCCAAGAGAAAAGGAATGAAATGTTAGAGAAACTCAGCGATGTGGATGATTCCCTGATGGAAAAATATTTAGATGGTGCCGAAATATCTCCCAAAGAGATAAAGAAAGTGATCAGAAAAGGCACAATTTCCCTCAAGCTTGTTCCTGTTCTCTTCGGAGCTTCGTTCAAGAACAAGGGGGTACATCCCTTATTGGACGCAGTGGTCGATTACCTGCCATCTCCAGTGGATATTCCTGCAGTGAAGGGCCAGCACCCGCGTACTTATGATGTGGAAACAAGGAGAGCCGCTGAGGATGACCATTTTTCAGCATTGGTGTTTAAAATTATGAATGATCCCTATGTGGGCAGCCTCTCTTTTTTCCGGGTATATTCAGGGAAGGCAAAGGTAGGATCAACCGTTCATAATTCGACAAAAGGAAAAGAGCAGAGAATTACCCGGCTTTTAGAGATGCATTCGAATAAGAGAAAAGAAATCAAAGAAGTGTATGCAGGGGACATCGCAGCTCTCGCTTCAATGAAAAACCTTTCAACCGGAGACACGCTCTGTGAGCGGAGTCACCCCATTGTTCTAGAACCGATAAAATTTCCTGTTCCTGTTGTATCAGCTTTTATCGAGCCAAAATCAAAAGTTGAGCATATTAAGTTAGCCGAGGCCTTGGCGAAGCTTACAGAGGAAGACCCTACTTTCAAAGTGAATCAAGATCCCATGACCGGACAGACTCTTGTTTATGGTATGGGAGAGCTTCATTTGGAAATTCTTATGGATCGCATGGACAGAGAATTTGGTGTAAGAGCGAATTTGGGGAAACCTCAAGTTGCTTATAAGGAGACTATTACAGAGTTATCGGAGGGAGTAAGTCGGTACGTCCGACAAACAGGAGGAAGGGGGCAGTACGGTCACTGTAAACTTCTCATTGAACCATTAAAAAGAGGAGGAGGAGTCGAGTTTATCGATAAGATAAAAGGAGGCACTATTCCGAAAGAATTTATTTCATCTGTAGAAGATGGAGCCAGGGAATCCATGGAAATGGGAATTCTGGCTGGTTTTCCAGTGACCGATGTAAGAGTAACGC
>CAZSPM010000429.1:0-2520 GCA_964608785.1 uncultured Eubacteriales bacterium | reverse complement strand
TTCTGTCTAAATACTGGAAGAGTCCTAAATATTACCGGAGAAGGTTTTGTACTAAATGGAAAGCCTTGTATCTGTCCAAACGGAAAGGCTATAGGCGGACAGGAAAAAGCTATAAGGGCTGAGCGAGAGAATGCCTGAATGGATAATCGCTGTTTTGATAATCCTTTTTGTAGTTTCTGTGGGAGGATTGATTGTTACACGCCTTCATATGGAGAGAGTGAATGAGGTTTATAATGAAAGGATGCGGTTTGTTAAATATATACAGGTTAAAGCCGAAGGATATTCTTTAGAGAAGAGATACAGTGAATTGGAGAAACTTCTAGAATACATGGAGAAACATTTGGAAGAGGATGTTCCGTATAATAAAATGATTAAACAGTTTTGGAAACCAGTGGATAGCTTTTTAATGTATCCGGAATGAAGGGAGAGAGGTCACATGAAGGTGAGGACGGATTTTGTTAGCAACAGCAGTTCGGGTTCGTTCTGTATTATAGGGATGGATAACGAGACGCTTATTAAAGCGTTCATTGAGCTTCATCGGGATGAGATCATAGAAAATCCGGAAGATGAAGATTGCAGGTATCTGAAAGGCGAATATGGTTACGGCCTGACTGAGCACATGGGCCTGGTGATAGTTGGAGCCGATGCAGAGGACGTGAGATACATCGGGGTTCCGTTTGATGATGATGAGCCGAATCTGAAGTATGCGAGAGACGAAGTATCGATTCATTTCACGGACGACATGACGCTGGGGGATCTTAAAGATATGATCGTTGAGCGGTTTAAGGAAGCGGGTGTCAAGATGGAGCGGAAGTATTTGAAAATCATCCAGGGAGAATGCAGCAACGAATGCTAAATAAAGGAGTGTGAGACATGCTCGGAATTATTTTAGCGTTGTTACTTTGTGCCTGGCACAACGTGGTGGGGGGAGTATCGGATTTTGGTGAACTGTATTTAGCTGCAACGAACTTTCTATATTGGTGGTATCTGCTTTGTGGTATACTCGTAGTGCTTATTGGAACGATATTTGGATTGCTTACTTTTCTTGGTCTCTCCATCAGTGGTGCAGTAGTTGGTGCAGAAGCTGGGCCGACAGGAATGATTATTGGTGGGCTGGGAGGAATTACAGCCGGTGGAATAGCTGGGTTTCTTGTTTTTCTTTCGGTGATTGCAAAGAGGGCGGCTTTAGTTGTAGGTATCTGGTTAATGCATGCTGCTTATCTCGGCCCGGATAATTGGGATTTAGCCAAGCTGATTATTGGTGTAGTTCTGCTTGTTTTGGGACTTTGGAAAAATAAATCCTCTTCTTCGAGCACGAGTTCATCTTCCAGTTCTAATTGAGTTCGGTTGATTATTCTCTGACTTTAGGATAAAATAAAAGTGATCTCTATGGATTTTATATTCAGGAGATTATGTGTTGTTATGAAGATTTTAAATTGGGGGACGTGCAGAACAATGATGCCTGCCGCTATAATTAGCCCGGAAGAGATGGATGGATTGGATGTTGCCAAACTTCTTTCTAAGATGGGAATGGTTTTTACTGTGAAAGAAGCGAGAAGGAATATTGCCCAAGGTATTGTAACTATTGATAATCAGATTGTGTCTTCTGAAGATTCCAGGCTTGTAAAGATGGCATCGGGAAGCAGAATGATTGTGAGAATAGGAGAAGATAAGGTTGGATTCATAGAAGTAACTTAGACATCAAGTGCCAGTTAAGTATTCAGCTTTCAAGGTTGCCTGGGTTCGGGGCAATCAATTTATATAAGGGAGGTAACAGTCATGTCGAGCCAAAATTATTCAAGGAGGTATCTTTGACAAGGTACTTCTGGAGGTCAGGAGCGCAGAGGGTGGTGATGATGCGAAACTTTTTGTCGAAGATCTTTATGCCATGTACAGAAAGTTTTGTGTCAGAAAAGGTTTTAAGATCGAAGAAGTAAGTAGATTAAGCGGAAGAATCGGAACGTCTGAACTGACGCTTCGAATCGTTGGAGAAGACGCTTATAGTTGGCTGATTAAAGAAAGTGGAGGGCACAGGGTGCAAAGAATTCCGCCGACAGAGAGCCAAGGGAGACGCCATTCGTCCACTATAACAGTTGCGGTCTTGAAGGAAAACGGAGTTGATAAGATTGAACTGGAAAGAGATGATGTCGATTTCAGTGCTTGTAGAGGAAGTGGCAAAGGTGGGATGAACAGGAACAAGCTTTCCACTGCCGTGCGGCTGATTCACAGGGAAAGCGGAGAAACAATTTACTGTTGTGAAGAGAGGAAGCAGGGGCAGAACAAGACGAAGGCCATGAAGAGGCTGGAGAGGAGATTAAATAAGAAGCTGGAGAAGCAGCATAAACAGGAGGAGGATTTAACAAGGAAAAGCCAGATTGGTTGCGGGATGAGAGGAGACAAGATAAGGACGTATAACTTTCGGGAGAATCGGGTAACTAATCACAAGTCGGGCAAATCCGTGAAGAGATTGCGGGAAATCCTGGAACATCATAGACATGTTTTTCAGGATACAGCGCCGTC
>CAZSPM010000428.1:0-2529 GCA_964608785.1 uncultured Eubacteriales bacterium | reverse complement strand
AAAAAGGGACCTATCCTCTTTTTCGGTAATCACAAGCCAGGGCGTAAGTTTCCTCAATTCCTTTGATACGTGTCGCCCTTGTTGCCAGTAAGAGACCAAAGGAAGCAGACTCGAATGGATCCCTACCCTCGGCGAGCTTCACAAGCGTTCCTCCACAAAAGACATCGCCGCACCCCGTGGTATCAATGACTTCTTTAACTGCTGGAGGAGAAATAGTCCTGGACTCTCCTGAAGTCATCACCAAAACGCCTTCCTTACTTAAGGTGATAAAAACAGCCTCCACGCCTAATTCAAAAGCCATCTTTCCAAAAAGTTGTAATTCACCCTTTGAAGCCGCTCGTTCAGGATGACCGAGCATCGAAGCCACTTCTATGGCATTTGCCTGCAAGAAGCCAACGCCTGAAGTCCACTCTCTCCATTCGGGCAAGGGGAGATACTTTCTTTGTGCATTGAGCTTCTTTGCCAGAGGCAGGGAATGGATATCTACCCAGATGGGACAACCCGCAACATCAACTATTTTTTTCCAATCTTCGAGCTTGATATCGAAGCCGGAATTGATGACCAGCACAAGCATATCAAGTTCAGGCAGGCTCTCGATAACTTGACCTGGGCTAAGAGGGGGAACAACAAATTTTAATGTTTCTACCCTCTCGCCTCTTTCAGGATAGAAAAGATGAACCCGATTTCCATGACCTGGGAAATGAGCGATTCCTTCTCTTCGGAGTGTGGTCCAGCCCTTTAGGATTCTTTCCACCTCGGGAACTAATTCCTGGCCAAGATTGGTGAAAAGGAAAACATTTTTTCCGAACCCGCAAAGAACCGCTGCCTGATAGAGAACTCCCCCCACTCCTTCCGACGACATCCCAGACTCAGAAGTAATAAAGTCGTAGGTTATGCTCCCGATCAGGCCAAAGTTTGGAACCACCTGAACTTTCTTTTTCAATTTTCCGCTTTTCGGTCTTTTTATGATATATTATTGCTCAAGGAATTTAAAAGGATAAAATAAATACATGGAAAAGTTAAAAGAAAAAGCAAGAAGGTTATTAGATGAATTCAAAGGTTCAAAATACATATTTGGAGTCGGTTGTTTGGAGAAAACAGGTGAATTAGCAGCGACATTTGGGAGAAAGGTTCTTCTGATGACCAATCTTCAAAAACGTGATCCTCAAAATTTCGAAAGAATCGTCGATTCTTTGTCTCATTCTGACCTCGAAATAATCGGGCCGATCATATCCTCACAACCGAATTCGCCGAAAGAAGATGTCTCAAGATTAAAAGAGGAAATCCTTAAAGCCGATGCCGATTGTATGCTTGTTGCTTCAGGTGGATCAGGAATTGATGCGGCAAAAGCAGCCAATGTAATGGCTGCTTTGGGAGGTGACATTGAAGACTATTTTGGTGTGGGAAAGGTAAGTGAAGAGCTCAAAAAAAGAGGCAAAAGGCTTCCTCCTTTTATCGCCATACAAACAGCTTCAGGCTCCTCGGCCCATCTCACCAAATACTCCAATATAACAGACACAAAAACCTATCAAAAAAAGCTCATAATTGATGAGGCCGTTGTCCCTCTCAAGGCTCTCTTCGATTATAGTCTCACCAGATCTATGTCAGCCTCTTTCACCTCTGATGGCGCTTTTGATGGTCTGTCCCATTCCCTCGAAGTGTTCTATGGAGCAAGCCCCGATTCATTCCAAAAAATTCAAGAGATCGCCCTTACCGGGATAGAGCTCATCGTCAGTTCAATAGAGAGAGCAGTGGCCAATCCATCTAATATGGAAGCACGAGAGGCTCTCGGCCTGGCCACTGACCTTGGCGGTTATTCGATCATGGTGGGAGGAACGAACGGTGCCCACCTAACGAGTTTCTCTTTGGTGGATATTCTCACTCATGGTCGAGCCTGCGCCATGCTGAATCCTTATTACACAGTGTTTTTCGCCTCTGCCATTCAAGAACAACTCAAACTGCTGGCTGCTCTTTTTTCAAAATACGGCTTGATGGAAAAAAGCTCCTCAGGCCTCAAAGGTAGGGATCTGGGTTATGCAGTGGCCAAAGCATTGAGTGAGTTGAGCAAGCGTGTTGGCTTCCCAACAACTCTAGGAGAAATTGAGGGCATGAGCAGGGCTCATATAATAAAAGCACTCGAAGCGGCAAAGAATCCGCAGCTTGAATCAAAACTTAAAAACATGCCAATCCCCTTGTCAGCCGACATGGTGGACGATTACATGAGACCTATTCTAGAAGCAGCGCTGAATGGAGATTTCAGTCTCATTAAAACGATATAAAAAAAATGAAAGAAGTTAACCTGGATTTAGGCCATCTGAATTTCCCCGTAAAAATCCCTGACCACACGGATACATTTTCCATGGGAAAAGTCTCGCAGCTCACCAATCCTGAGCGAAAAATCCGTGATGCCCTTAAAAATCCTATAGGCACTCTCCCTCTCAGAGAATTGGTCTGTCAAAAGCTCAAAGCGAAGCCAGAAGCAAAAGCTGTGGTGGTTATCTCAGATGACACCCGACCTGTTCCCTATTC
>CAZSPM010000427.1:0-2532 GCA_964608785.1 uncultured Eubacteriales bacterium | reverse complement strand
ATGAAATTCTGTTTGTCCCAGATAAAAATCTTGGCAACTATGTCGCGCGTTATACTAAGAAGAAAATTATTCCATGGGATGGAAACTGCTATGTGCACAATAACATTCTTCCCAAAGACATAATGGAGAAAAGAGACCTCTATCCAGAGGCTGAAGTCTGGGTTCATCCCGAGTGCACACCCGAAGTCATTGACATAGCGGATAGAGTTTTATCCACAGGCCAGATGGTCAAAGAAGCTGGAGAAACGAAGAAGAAAGAAGTAATTATTGGAACAGAAACAGGCATTATTTACAGGTTGAAAAAAGAGAATCCAGATAAAAATTTTTACCCTGCCAGAGATTCGTCTTTCTGTATAAATATGAAAAAAATAGATTTAAATAAAGTGTTAAGGTCTCTTGAGGAGATGATTTACAGAGTTGAGGTATCTCCAGAAATCAGCCAAAAGGCGAGAGGAGCGATAGAAAAAATGGTCAAGATTAAAGGAGGAAAAAGATGAAAAATTTCCAGAATACTATGATGTCGAAGACCTTCATTTTGGCCTTGAAATGATCCACCTAGGTCCTTGATCAGTAGAAAACGACCGAGTATCTCTATCCGACCTGCAGGATTTCTTTTTTTTAGAATTTTCTAACTGTTAGAGAATTAGAGAATGAAACATTCTTGGCGAATCGGAAGAATTTTTGGGATTGACATCAATATCGATTCCAGTTGGTTCGTCATTTTTCTTCTTTTTACCTGGATCTTGGCCACTTCCTATTTCCCCCTGCAATTTCCGGATTGGCCTGGAGGCCTGTATTGGTTCATAGCCCTAATAACAAGCCTTCTGGTCTTTATTTCGGTATTGGCCCACGAGCTCGCGCACTCCCTTGTCGCTATAAAGCAAGGGGAGAGAGTAAGAAGCATTACACTCTTTATTCTGGGAGGAGTTGCACAGATATCCCATGAACCAAAAAGACCTTTGCGGGAATTCACGATGGCCCTGGTCGGCCCATTAACAAGCTTGGCAATGGGGCTTATCTCACTTATTCTTTCCTTCATCCTCAGTGGAATAAGTGAACCTCTCGGTGCATCCGCTTCCTATCTGGCTCTGATTAACATTGCTCTGGCCATTTTTAACTTGCTCCCCGGTTTTCCGATGGATGGGGGAAGAGTTCTAAGGTCAATCATATGGAAGGTTACAGGTGACCTGAAGAAAGCCACACGGATTGCCTCAAAGACGGGCCAGGGATTTGCTTTCTTTCTTATCTTCATCGGCATTCTTCAGATTCTCAGGGGTACTATATCCGGATTTTGGCTTGTCTTCATCGGTTGGTTTCTCCATAGTGCAGCAGTAAGAGGTTACCATCAGGTGATGGTGGAAACCATGTTAAAAGGAGTGAGAGCAGAAGATCTAATGACGAGAGATTTTGAAGTTGTGCCAAGTGATCTTTCTATCCAGAATTTGGTAGATGATTATATTCTCAAGAAAAGAGAAAGAGTTTTCGTTGTCTCAGATGGAGAGCGGCTTAGGGGAATCGTAGGTTTAGAAGATGTGAAAGCCACTCCTCGGGAAAACTGGCCCATGACCAAAGTGGGTGATATCATGACGCCTGAAGAGAAACTTGAGTCTGTTTCCCCTGGAGCTGATGGAAATGAGATTCTTAACAGCCTTACAGCCAAGGATATCCATCAAGTTCCTGTCATTAAAGGAGAAAAAATAGAAGGAATAATCTGTCGGAGTGATATTCTCCGTTACATACAACTCCGATCTGAGCTTAAAGTTTAAAAAAATGAAGAATGCAAAAAAAATGGGGACAGTCCCCTTTTTCACCCTTTTTCAGAAATGGTTTTAAGTAATCGGAAAAGCATAGAAGTGATTCAAAGAAAAACGGAACCGTCCTCAACTAGGTGAGAAGATGAAAGATGCCAAGGAGAGAATCGGAGAAATTATCGAGATTCTAAGGCAAGATTATCCCAAGAGCCGCACAGCCCTTAAATTTGAAACACCACTCCAGATTATGGTGTCCACAATTTTATCTGCTCAGTGTACTGATAAACGGGTTAACCAGATAACTCCTGCTCTTTTTGAGAAGTATAAGACAGCCAAAGATTTTGCGTCTGCCGATCAGGGAGAACTTGAGGATGAAATCAGATCAACCGGTTTCTTCAGGAACAAAACAAAAAGTATCATCGGCGCTTCTAGAAAGATTGTTGAAGATTTCGGAGGTAAAGTGCCGGCGACCATGAAGGAGCTTATCACCCTGCCAGGGGTGGCAAGAAAGACAGCAAATATCGTTCTATCCAGCTCATTCAAGAAATCTGAAGGAATTGCTGTTGATACCCATGTCAAACGCCTGTCTCAGAGGTTAGGTTTGAGTAAGGAAAGGGATCCGAATAAGATTGAGAGAGACCTAATGGCCATTGTGCCTAAGAAGAGTTGGTTGGATTTCAATTACACGCTTGTCAACCATGGCCGAAGAATCTGTCCGGCTCGTAAACCTCTCTGTCCCTCGTGCGATATACGCCATCTTTGCCCTTCAGCCACAGAATTT
>CAZSPM010000426.1:0-2552 GCA_964608785.1 uncultured Eubacteriales bacterium | reverse complement strand
TAAATGCGCATTCCATATTTATGGGCTACCTCAACGATCTGCTTTTCTAGCGCTAAACCTTCCTCTCCAACCTCTTTAAAACCAGCTGTATGGACGATGGCAAACTTCACTCCCTTCTTGCCACATTCTTCAAGGACATAAGGGACCAGTGTGTTTTTAATCGAAATATTCACCAAGTCTACTTCGTCAGGGATATCTTTTACAGAAGGATAAGCTCTAAAACTCTTTATGAACTTTGATTTGGGATTGATGGGATAAATGGGACCTTTAAAATTGTGGTCAAGAAGGTTTTTCATAACAATATGGCCGATGCTTAAGGGATTATTTGATGCCCCTATGATAGCCACTGATCTTGGTTTGAATAAAGCATCAAGCATTCTAGCCTCCTTTTTCTTCCAAGGCATATATGGCCGCGCCAAAGGCGCCTGTCAATTGAGGAAGAGGGGGCACAAATATTTTTCTGCCTAATTTCTTCTCGAACATTTCGACCAAAAATGGATTATGAGCCACCACTCCCCCACTCATGACAACATTCCCCTCTAAAGGGTTCATTTCAAGAGCCCTCTTTATAACCGATCCAAAAATACCTTTGACAAGATCTTTCACTTCTACGCCTTCTCTAATTTTAGTCAGGATTTCTGTAGCAGTAAACACAGTGCAGTAGCTTCCAATCTGAATGCTTTTCTCTGATTTTTTTGCAAGTCCATTGAGCTTTTCGATTTTGATTTGAAGGCGGTTGGCAATCTCTTCAAGAAAGGCTCCTGTGCCGGCAGCACACTTACGGTTCATCTTGAAACCTGTTCTTTTCCCTGATTCATTAACTTTTATGATCTTGCTATCCTGCCCTCCGATATCAATCAGAGTGTGGGCATGGGTGAAATAAAAGTAACTGCCTTTGGCATGGCAGCTGATTTCAGTCTTTGTTTTGTTGGCAAAGGGAACATTTCTTCTTCCATATCCGGTGGCAAAGACAATGCATTTATCCGGTATTTTTCTCTTAGCATTCTCTTTTGATATCTTATAAGCTTCCTCAGCTGCCGCTTTAAAATCAGCAGCTGAATTGACAATTGAATGGCCAAGGATTTCTTTGTTTTTATCAATAATGATGGACTTGGTAGTAGAAGCTCCGACATCAATTCCTGTAAAATAGGTCATTTTCTATTTATTTTGCTTCCAGTTGCTCGATAAATGCTTCTATGTTGGTCTTTGCCTGCTCTTCAGAATAACAGCGCAGGTCGTTCAAATCTCCGTTTATGGTAAGGGTGGGGATATTCAATCTTTTTTCGAGTCTTTCTGGCATTCCATAGCGATTATTGGAGTTGTTCGGACAGGTTTTAGCATCATGGAATAAGATGCCATTTATCTTGTATTTACTAACCATATCTTCTATGTATTTCTCCTTGAAATCCTCGTCTCTCACAATGAATATCTCGGTATAAGCACGAGCCATGCTCATAAAGGGATCATCAGGATCGAAAGAATCAAAAATCCAGCTATTGCAATAGGTGGAAGCAATAACACCTGTCTTGAGATCGATAAAAAATTCAGCAAGGTCTCTCAGCTTCCCCCAGATGGGCATGCCTTCCCAGTAGAGTCGGAATCTTTCTCCCTCAACAGCGCCATCTTTAGCCGCGACTTTCTCTTCCAGCTCCTTGAGCAGCACTTGATAGTATTCTACTGCCTGAGGCAATCCCCTTAAGACCACAGCCGGACCCATGTGAATTGTTCCATCAAAGAAACTTATGGGAGCCGGGATTGCTGTATTTGCCTCAAGAACTTTTTTCCAGAGTAAAGTGCAATCTTTAGAGAGGGAGAGAACTTCTCGAAATTTATCTATATCAAATTTATTGCCGGATATCTTTTCCAAAGGAGGAATTAATCCTTTTATCTGATAGACAATACTATTGAGATGTTCTTCGGTTATCTCTCCTATATTTCGGTAGGTGGATATCCCCAGAGCAGGAACACCTAACTCCCGGGAGTACCAGCCGAACCAATCCTGGACGTCGCGGCATTGATTGGTGTTATAAACCAAAACATCAGGCTTGGGAACTCCCTCGATCCCTTCGTAACCTTTTGAAAGAGGTGTTTCTTTCTTTATGAAGGCACCAACATCACTCGTAAGATAAGAACAGATATCCGGGGAATAGCCGACAGAATTAGCGACGGGTATATACTCCATGGCGGTTCGTGTTGATCCTAAAACGGCTCCATGGTTTTCTGGATAGTGCACAACAAATCCCAGGCTTAATAAAAGCTCTGCAGGTCCAACACTTGTACACCAGGCCACCTTTGGCGACCCCTGCCTTGCAGCACGGTCCATCTCGAAGAAATAATCAGCCATTATTTTTCGCATATGGCCAGTAGACTGAATCTTTTTAATCTTGCGTATTTTTTCTTCACTCATTATTCCTCCTTATAGGACTAATCAAAATATCAATATTACCCTATCAAGTCAATGGGATCAGACCATTAATACTTTCTGTCATTCCTGTACCTGCCTCCGCAGGCACAAGCTCCACAGGAATCCAGAAAGTGGATAGTCATGGATT
>CAZSPM010000425.1:0-2553 GCA_964608785.1 uncultured Eubacteriales bacterium | reverse complement strand
CTCTGTAAAAGAGCTGGGATTTTTCAGGATGAAACGAGTGAAAACCTGCCACAGCACGTTCAGCACATTGACAGCCATCAGGCTTATCAATACCCATTCCAGGATTTTATCGATTCTATGTTTGGCTTTCTCGAGCATTATTTAGCTGCCCTAATCTCTTGAATGAGCCGATAAATTTGGGGCTGCTTCTTATATTCTTTGTATATGGGCAGGACTTTTTCAGCAAAAAGCTCCTTATTCGGATAATAGACTTTCACACCGGCTTTCTGAACTTCTTCCAAGGCTTTCTGAGTTGCTCTTTTCCACAGTATCTTCTGGTGTTGCGCAGACTCATCCGCCGCTTCCTGTAACAGTTTTTGATATTCGGGTGTAAGATCTCGCCAAACTCTTGTGCTGATCAGAAGCACATCAGGCACAGTGGTATGTTCATCCAGAGAATAAAACTTGCAGACTTCGAAATGTCTTGAAAGATGAAAACTCGGCGGATTGTTCTCCGCTCCATCCACGACACCCTGTTGGAGGGCTGAATATAGCTCTCCCCAAGCAATGGGAGTCGGCGCCCCTCCCAATGCCTGGACCATCTTTATCGAAGTGGGACTTTCCTGTGTACGGATTTTAATGCCGACCAGGTCTGAGGGTCGAAGTATCGGTTTATCTTTCATGTAGAAACTCCGGCTCCCCGCGTCATAAAAACAGAGCCCTCGGAGCCAGTACTTCTCCCCCTCCAAAAGCAATCTCTTGCCGATCTCCCCTTCCAAGACTCCAAAATGATGTTCTTCGTCTCTGAAAAGATAGGGCAAACTCAAAACACTCATCGCAGGCACAAAGCCCTCTAAAACACTGCAGGAGACCTTTGTCATACTCAGGCTTCCGATCTGAAGGAGCTCCAGACATTCCCGTTCTGAACCCAATTGTTCGCTGGGATAGATATCTATCCTTATCCGGCCATTCGATTTTTCGGAAACGCGATCCGCTAGAAATTCCATTGTTTGATGGACCGGATGCAGAGGATCCAGACCGTGCCCTAATTTAATGATTTTGATTTTCTTGTCGGTTCCACAGCCTGTGCTGAGGAAGATGTATAGTGTGATAATTATAAGAACAATCAGGATGGATAGCGGTAATGGCTTTTTTATTATCCTTGAATTCCTCATCTATTCGACAATGGGTTTAATGACTTTGGCGTTGAGTTTTACTAGCTCGGTTTCTAAAAGAGAAAACATATCTTCATCTTTGTAGATTCCGATTATGGAGCCGCCTGAGCCTGCAAACTTAGCCGAAGCTCCGCACTGGCGGGCTGTGTGGATCATTTCAAGATTATTGCTGTTTATTTTCATGATCTTTTTTCGCAGGTCAAAGTTTTCATCCATTAAATCATGCAAGTGGTCCATATCCCCTTGAAGGAGGGCCTGTTTCCCAAGGTCTGCTTTCTCTGCAATTCGGTTTAGTGTGTCTATAACAAATCTATCGCCCTTTTCATATCCAATACGAATATCATTCAAAGCGCGCCCCGATACTTTTCCCAATACAGGTTTATAGGCGATATAAAGGTTTGGAAGAAGCTTGGGCTCAAGCCGCTCATATATACCGTGACCTTTTTCTTTTATGATCTCTCTGTTCAGATCCATATAAAAGCAACCTTCGTAAACTTGAATCACCCTGTCCTGGAGCCCTGCATTGATTCCCAGCTCTTTCGATTCCGCATCCAAGATGAGTGATGGAAGGATCTCGATCGGAACCTCCACATTGTAAAACTTCATAAGGGCACGTATCGCAGCAGTAATAATCGCGCTGGAGCCCCCCAGTCCTAGCTGGCGAGGAATTGTGGAATCATACTGGATAGTGAAATTTTTATCAGACAGTCGGATATTCTGGCTTTTGCAGTAATCATAAAATTTCTTGATCGCCGCCTTAATCAGGCGCACTCCGTCATAATAACCATAAAGATCGATCCTCTCGGCAAGTTCGTGAATATCTTTAAAAATACTCCCGTTCTCTTCATTAACATCAATCTGAAGTTCAGAAGATTCCTTGAGAGAAACGCTTGCGTGAAAATTTTTGATAGAAATAGCAATGACTTTGCCGAAATATCCATCGGAGGGATTGCCCAATAATCCAGCCCGGGCAAAGACGCGGGTCTCTATGACCATTTTCCTGGATTCACCCTTTTTTTAGAGGATGGCTAAAACTCCTCTGATATAGCCAACCGATTCGGCAACACCGGGAAGTGGGTCATCAGGGTCTTTTTCAAATTCAAAAGCGGCTGTGCCTGAAAAATTCAGTTTGAGTAGCGTGCGGATGACTTTGGGTATGTCGATGACACCCCGACCAATCTCGACAGTACTCCCCTCTTTTGTAGCAGAAGAGACATCCTTGATATGCACATCGATCAGGCGATCGGCAAATGCTTCTACGGATTCGGATGGATCCACATTGCAGCGTTGGGTATGCCCTACATCGATACACAATCCCATGCGGGGATTTAGGTCTTTGATCTTTGCGTAGGCGCTTTCCGGAGTTGGATAGAGCTCATCGCCTGGACCGTGGTTATGG